>CAZBTT010000090.1:0-12690 GCA_964494295.1 uncultured Acidobacteriota bacterium | reverse complement strand
CTGCCCAAGGGCTGGAGGATCGACTACGCGCGTGACCAGGCGGAGTTCGTTATCACCGCGATCGCCGCGGTCATGGAGCATCTGGTGCTGGGCTCGCTCCTCGCCGCCGGCGTGGTGTGGATGTTCCTCAAACGTTCGCGGCCGACCCTGATCGCGGCGCTCTCGATCCCCGCTTCGATCATCAGCTCGTTCGCGGCGATTCAGTACATGGGCTACACCCTCAACACCATCACGCTGCTGGCCCTGACTCTCGTGGTCGGCATCGTCATCGACGACGCGGTCATCGTGATCGAGAACATCTTCCGGCTGCTCGAGGACAAACGTCTGCCGCCGATGCAGGCCGCGATCGAGGGCACGCGTGAAATCGGTCTCGCGGTTCTCGCCACCACCCCCTCGCTCATCGCGGTCTTCCTCCCCATCGGCTTCATGGGCGGCATCGTCGGGCGCTTCATGGGCAGCTTCGGCATCACCATGAGCTTCGCCATCTTCATCTCGCTCATCGTCGCCTTCACGATCACGCCGATGTTGTGCGCGCGCTGGCTGCGCGTTCCCAAGGGCGACGATGTGGTCGTCCCTGTCCATGGCCTCAACGAGCACGCTCCCGGCGTCTACGGGAAGGTCGAGTGGTTCTACATGACGATGCTGCGCTGGGCCATGGGGCATCGGGTCGCGATGCTGGTGATCATCTTCCTCACCGTGATGTCGAGCGTTCCGCTTGGCCGCATCGCGAACAAGAACTTCCTGCCCACCGACGACGAGGGCCAGTTCGAGGTCCTGGTCCGAGCGCCCGAAGGCTGGTCGCTCGATTCGTCGAAAGCCCTCATCGAGTCGATCGGCAAGCAGGTGCCGGCCCTCGATGGCGTCGAGGCCACGCTCGCGACGCTCGGGGCCGACCCGCTGCGCACCCAGAACTACGGCAGCATCTACGTGAAGATGAAGCCGCTCGACGCTCGGACCGCGTCGGTGTTCGCGGTGCAGAATCAGGTCCGCAGCGAAATTCTGCCGCAGTACGAGGAGTTGAAGATCCGCACCCAGGTGAGCATGGTCAACGTCATCGGGTCGGGCAGCAACGCGACCATCCAGTTCTGGGTGGGCGGGCCGGACCTCCAGAAGCTCGAGGAGTACACGACAGTCCTCATGACCGAGATGAAGAAGGTGCCCGGCGTGGTTGACGCGGATACCGACCTCGTCACGGGCAAACCCGAACTCGGCGTCGTGATCGATCGCGAGAAGGCCGCCGACCTCGGCGTGCGCGTGGTCGACATCGCGTCCACCCTCAATGCGATGGTGGGTGGCGTCAAGGTGACGGACTACTTCGAGGGCGGCGAGCGCTACGACGTGTGGATTCGCGCCGAGAACCTCGACCGGGCATCGCCCGCAGCGATCGCCGAGACCCGCGTGCCGTCCTCGCGCCTTGGTTCCGCGCGCCTGGGCGACCTCGTTCGCTTCGAGGAGTCGAAGGGTCCCGCGGTGGTGAACCGGATCGGCCGCACGCGTCAGGTGCTCATCACCTGCAACGTAAGCCCGGGTTTTTCGGAGCAGGCGGTGATCCAGGCCCTGAACACTGCTGCCGCGGGTCTCAAGATGCCGACCGGATATTCGTACGGCCTCACCGGCCGCTCCAAGGAGCAGGGCCGCGCCGCGAGCGCTTTCCTCCTGGCCTTCATTTCTTCCGGGGTCTTCATGTACCTGGTGCTGGCGGCGCAGTTCGAGAGCTGGCTGCACCCGATCACGATCCTCATGGCCTTGCCGATGACCGTGCCCTTTGCACTTCTCGCGATCGTGGTTTTCAACCAGTCGATCAACATCTATTCGGCCCTCGGGATCATGGTGCTCTTCGGCGTGGTGAAGAAGAACGGAATCCTCCAGATCGACCACACCAACAACCTGCGCGCGCACGGCCTCGACCGGGCCACCGCGATCCTGCAGGCGAACCGCGACCGTCTCCGGCCGATTCTCATGACCACACTCGCGTTCGTCGCGGGCATGCTGCCCCTCGCGATCTCGAGCGGCGCCGGCTCGGCCACGAACCGTTCGATCGCCGTCGTCATCATCGGCGGTCAGACTTTCGCGCTGCTCCTCACCCTCCTCGCAATCCCGGTGTTGTACGCGCTGTTCGACGACTGGACGGTGGCGCTCAAGCGCCTCATCCGCCGAAACGAACCCCAGCCCGAAACCGCGACCGCGGCGTAGCCGTCGTCCCGAACCCGAAGCCGACCCGACCCTGGACCTGAACCGGTCGCTGAGCGAAGATCGAATGGCGTCCGGTCGAAGCGACCTGCGATGCCGAATTCCGCGCCGTTCCGGTTCCGCGCCATTCTCCTTCCGCGAGGGTGAGCGAGCCCGGCACCGACAATGCGCCCTGTTGCGGGGCCGTCCCGGGCTTCGCTCCCTCGAACGGCAGAAGGAACTTCGATGCGAAGCCCTGCCTTTTGGCCGGAGCCCTCGTTCGATCTAGTTCCGCACGGCCAACCCCCGCCACAGGGCACATCGTCGGCGCCGGACTCGCCCTCCGCGCCCTTCGACCTCCGCAAAGTCAGGCCATGTCGGGAGGTTCTGGCCCAATCCACGCCCGAACGCGTCAGGTCCGTTGACCGAACCAGCTCTGGAGAGTTTCGCTTAGCCGAAGGAACGCCGGGTCATTGCATCGTTTGAGGCTAATCCGGGTAGCCAGAGCTTTGTACTGGGCGGAGGATCTCGGGACCTGACAGAAGCGGAAGACCTCGTGCAAAGCCTCCTTGGGACGGATCGGCTTGCCCTTGGCGTCAAACTCGTGCCCCTTGGACTGGAGCCACGAGCGGATTCGCACGCCGTGCGTCCAGCCGACTACATCCCTGATGTGCGATTCGGCGCCCCACATCCAGATGTCGATTTCTGGTTCAACGACGATGGCCTTTGCATGAGGCCCCCAGACAAGAGCCAGGCGTGAGTCCAACTCCTTCTCTGTTTCTATTGCCCCGCGCGCGGACCCGCTTCCTTCATCGTCCACGATCAGCAAGGCATGCGAGAAGCGCGAGCGCTGCAGACGGAGGAGTTCCGGGCCGCTCGATCTAACCCCTCCGTCGCGGCCCGGGTGAACGATGAGCTCGAACTCGAAGTGCCCAACCGCCAGCGAAACGGTCCGGCCGACAGCTCCCCTTACAGCGTGCTCAGTATTGCTATCCGGAACGAGGATTTGGAGCCGCCGCATTGCTAGCGTCATCAACTGAGGATGCCCGCTGCCAGCAGTACGCCGAGGTCAGGTTCTCCTTGCTTCCACTCGTGGAGTGCGGGGTGAAGGGCGCCGGAGACGATGTCGGTGGCGCCGGTGGCGTCTTTTCCAAAACAAAGGACGTCGCCAGGCTCGACCATGTTTAGCGCGACAGCGCTGTGTGTTGCGAGTAGCACTTGGCGACGGTACATTGACGAGAGGGATTGAACCACTGTTTCGATAGCTCGAGGATGTATGCCATTCTCTGGTTCCTCGATCAGGAACGTTCCCTCGACGCCCGAGTCGTACGCCAAGACTGTCAGTGCCAAGAGTCGAAGCGTCCCGTCCGAGACGAGCCATGATGGGACTCTGGCACCACTCGCGTAGGTCACGACCAAATACCTGTGTCGGTCCTCAGGTCGTTCCACGGTGTCGATGTCCGTGACGTCGGGTAGCGCTGTCGCGACGTGCTCCAGCCATCGACCAAACTGCGCTCGACTTCGCCGGAGGCTGTCGACGACCCAGGGGAGATTGGACCCGTCCGGGCGGAACTCGCGCCCGATCCCCGGCGGGCTCGGTTGTCGAATCGCAAGGCCGTTGAGGGCGAGCGTCTGAACACCCCGTTCAAGGAGGCCTCGGAACCAGATGCTCACAGGGAAGCTGTCCTCATCAGCTGGAACATGTGCCAAGGCTGACTTCATTCGTCCGAGCTTGAAGGAGGGTGCGTAGGTCTTTCGCCCCTCGGTGTAGTAGTTGTCGTTCCTTCCGGGGGTCTTCTTGATCGCCGCCTTCCGGTGGTTAGCCTTGGCGACGAGCAGACTTGGCGCAAGTTCTAAAGGAGCTGGGAACTCGAGACGTTGCTGCACTGGCATTAAGGCAGAGCGAGTCAGCCAGAGCGTTTCCTGTTCGATTCCGATCACATCGGACTCGTCGATTCCTACCTCGAGCTCGTAGCGGACCCGATTGAAGTCACGTTTCGGGTCGGCCATCTTCCTTCGGACTGTTTCGGGAATCTCCGCTTCGACTGCCAACTGGAAACTGCTCCCCTGCTCCATCCAAAGGAGTTTCCGGAAGTCAAAGCTGCGGATTTGAACCGTCTGTTGCACGTCTCCCCGATTCCGCATCAGGTCGCTGAGGAACGCGATCACGTCAAGGAAGGTGGTCTTGCCACTGCCGTTTGGCCCAACCAGCGCCCGAAAGCGACCGAGATCTTGGTCCACCCCCTTCAGGCTCCTGAATCGGCGGGCTTCGATGCGCGTGAACATGCAGGGATCCTATACCCGAGCCGCGTGGGCGCACCCGCCACTACGGTTGGAGGATCTTCACCGTCCAGCCGTTTCCGGCTCTCGTGTACAGCTCGCGTTCGTGCATCCGGTTTTCCTTGCCGAACCAGAACTCGATCGACTCCGGTGTGATGCGGTAGCCGCCCCAATGCGCGGGGCGGGGGACCTCGCGGTCCTTGAACCGTTCCTCGACTTCCTCGAACTTGCGAGCGAGTTCCGCCGCCGACTCGATTTCCCGCGACTGCTCCGAGGACCAGGCCCCGAGGCGATGGCCGTAGGGACGAGACTCAAAGTAAGCATCTGATTCTTCAGAGCTTACGCGGTCGAGTGTGCCCTCCACCCGGATCTGGACCTGCATTCCGGGCCAGAAGAAAGTCATGGCTGCCTGGGAGTTCGCCTCCATCTCCGTGGCCTTGCGGCTCTGGTAGTTCGTATAAAAGACGAATCCTTGAGCATCCGCGCCCTTCAGCAACACCATGCGAAGCGAGGGCCGCCCATGCATCGTCGCCGTCGCCAGGGCCACCGCGGTGGCGTCGTGCGTCTCCTCCTTCCTGGCCTTCTCGAACAACTCCAGGAAACGGTTCAAAGGTTCGTCCAGGGGAGCGATGCGCGCGGTCATGCGCACAGTATCTCGTACAAGGCAGGTTGGCGATTCCTGAGCCATTTGGCTCAACAGGGTCGGCTTCGCGCGACCCGACTAGAATCAGGCCTCCCCATGGCCGCCCCGCGCAAGCGAACCCTCACCCGCAAGCCGAAGGACGGCGCGCAGCCGACGCCCGTCGAGCCGCCCAAGCCCTACGCGGCGCTCGATCTGGGCGCCTCCGCGATCCGTCTCGTCATCGCTGAAGGCGAGGGCGAGTCCATGCGGGTCATCGAAGAGGTGTCGCGAGGCGTCCTCATCGGCAAGGACACGTTCACGATCGGAAGGATCGGCCAGCCCACGGTCGAGGCCGCCCTTCAGGCGGTCGAGGGGTTCCGCACCATCATGGACACCTTCGGCGTGGTTCGCTATCGCGCGGTTGCCACCTCGGCCCTTCGCGAAGCCACCAATCGCGATACCGTGCTCGACCGGATCCGTGTTCGAACCGGCATCGATGTCGAGGTCATCGACGGCTCGGAAGAAAATCGCCTCACCTATCTCGCAGTGCGCGAGTCGCTCAAGTCCCTGCCCGATATCGCTACGGAGACCTGCCTGGTCGCCGAGGTGGGGGGAGGGAACGCCGACCTTTCCACCCTCCACGGCGGCGAACCGGCGCATTCGGGCACCTATGCCATAGGCTCGATCCGGCTTCGGCAGAGCTTCGCGGCCTTCCAGGGCACGCCGACCCACTTCCAGCGGCTGATCCTCCGCCACATCAAGAACATCGTCGACGATATCCGGCGCGAGCTTCCCCTCGACGACGTCAAGCACTTCATCGCCCTCGGAGCCGACGCCCGGCTGGTCGCACGGATCGTGGGCCATGCCGACACGGACGCGCTCTCTTCCATCTCCCGCGAGGCGTTCCTCAAGGCCTGCACCGAGATCGCCTCCCTTGACGTGGACACCATCCTCGCCACCCACGGCCTTTCCCAGGCGGACGCCGAGACGCTCGGCCCTGCCCTCCTCGTCTTCTCCGAACTCGTGCGCGCGACCAAGGCCCAGACCATCACGGTCTCGAACGCCACCCTGCGGCGGGGCCTCATCTTCGACCTGGCGAGGTCCGAGGCGGGTCTTGGCATCGAAGTCTTCTCGCGGCAGGTTCTGGCCAGCGCCAACGCCCTGGGCGAGCGGTACAACTACGACGCCAAACACGCGCGCAACATCGCGAATCCCGCCCTCAAGCTCTTCGACGAACTGAAGTCCGAGCACGGCCTCGACGCCCGCGACCGCCTGCTTCTCGAGGTCGCGGCGCTGCTCCACGACATCGGCCTGTTCGTGAACCTGCACGCCCATCACAAACACTCGCAGTACCTGATTTCGGTTTCGGAGATCTTCGGCATGTCCCGCGACGACCTCCTCGTGGTCTCGAACATCGCGCGTTACCACCGGCGCGGCCTGCCCCAGCGCTCGCACATTCCGTACATGGCGCTCGACCGCGAGGCCAAGATCGTGGTGAACAAGCTGGGCTCGATCCTGCGCCTCGCCAACGCGCTCGACGCCGACCATCAACAGAAGGTGAAAAACGTGCGGGTGCGCGCCGAGGGAGGGGTGATGGCCTTCGAGGTGGAGGGGGTGGGCGACCTGACCATGGAACGGCTCGCCCTGCTCGCGCGCAGCGATTTCTTTCAAGACGCCTTCGGCCGTCGGGTGATCTTCCGCGAAGTGACGAGAGGGGAGTCCTGATGCCGCCGAAACACAGGCCAAAGCGCAAGGCGCAGGACCCGGAGATCTTCTTCAACCGGGAGCTTTCCTGGCTCTCCTTCAACTCCCGCGTCCTCGAGGAGGTTGAAGATGCCGGGACGCCCCTGGCCGAGCGCGCGAAGTTCATGGCCATCGTCACGAACAATCTTGACGAGTTCTTCATGGTTCGCGTGGCCTCCCTCAAGAACGCGATCGCCGAAGGCGATACCGGTCCCGACTCCGCCGGCCTTTCTCCCGCCCAGCAACTCGCGGTGGTGAAGCAGATGGCGGCCCTTCAGTTGAAGCGGCTGCACGAGATCTCCGAGCGCGACATCCTGCCGAGCCTGCAGGGCATAGGCATCCGCATCCTCGACTTCAACGATCTCGATGCTTCTCTGCGCTCCGGCGTGATTCGCTTCTTCAAGGACGAGGTCCTGCCCGTGATCACGCCGCTCGGCATCGACGCCGCGCGTCCCTTCCCGATGTTGCCCTCGCTCTCGATCAACCTGGCCGTTCTGTTCGAGCCCGACAAGGAGAAGCCGGACGACGGTCCGCGCCTGGGCGTGGTCCCGGTTCCCGCGGTGCTGCCGAGGCTGGTGCGGGTTCCGGGGGTCGATTCCACCTATGTGCGGCTCGAGACCGTGGTGCTCTCGCAGCTCAGCACGCTGTTTCCGGGCCAGACCGTCCGCGATGTGGCCGCCTTCCGTGTGCTCCGCGACGCCGAGCTCGACATCGACGACGAAGGCGGCGGCGACGACTTCCTCTCCCAGATCGAAGACGAAGTACGCGGGCGGCGACGCTCTCAGGTCGTGCGCCTCGACATCGACGAAAAAGTGTCCGAGGCCCTTCTGTCCCAACTTGTCTCGAGATTCCCGGGCGCCGAGCCGCTGGTGTATCGGATCCAGGGCCCGCTCGATCTGAGGCTCTTCCTCCAGATCCTGGACCTTCCAGCGCTCGACTCGTTCCGGGACCCGCGGCAGCGCGCTCAGCCGACGCTGCTGCCCGCCGAATCCGCCGATCTCTTCCCGCTTCTCTCGCGCCGCGAAGTGCTTCTGCACCATCCCTACGAGTCTTTCGAGACCATTCTTGACTTCGTCAAGCAGGCCGCCGTCGATCCCCAGGTCCTTGCCATCAAGCAGACCCTGTACCGTCCCGCCTCCGACTCCGAGGTGGTGAAGGCGCTGGTCGCGGCCGCGGAAGCGGGCAAGCAGGTCACGGTCGTCGTCGAACTCACGGCCCGTTTCGACGAGGCCTCGAACATCCGCTGGGCCCGTCGTCTCGAGGACGCGGGCGCTCACGTCATCTACGGAATCCGAGGTCTGAAGACGCACGCCAAGGCGACCCTGGTGGTGCGCCGCGAGCCGCAGGGCATAAGGCGCTACGTCCACCTCTCCACCGGGAACTACAACGAGAAGACATCGAAGCTCTACACCGACATCGGGCTCCTCTCCTCGGACGAAAGCCTCGGGCGCGACCTCTCGGCCTTCTTCAACGCGATCACCGGCTTTTCCGACCCGCCCACGATGCAGCGTCTGACCATGGCGCCCATGGCCCTGCGCATCCGCATCCTGTCGATGATCGACCGCGAGCGCCGCCGCGCCGAGGAGGGGCAGCCGGGTCTCATCCGCGCGAAGATGAACGCGCTGGTCGACGAGGACATCATCCGGGCGCTTTACGACGCGTCGAAGGCGGGCGTGAAGGTCAAGCTCAACGTGCGCGGGATCTGCTGCCTGCGCCCCGGGCTCAAGGGCGTCTCCGAGAACATCGAAGTGGTTTCGATCATCGACCGCTATCTCGAACACTCGCGGATCTACCATTTCTGGAACGGCGGCGACGAGGAGCACTACATCGCGAGCGCCGACTGGATGCCGCGAAACCTCGACCGCCGTATC
The DNA here is from genome assembly GCA_964494295.1 of uncultured Acidobacteriota bacterium. GTDB lineage: Bacteria > Acidobacteriota > Vicinamibacteria > Fen-336 > JAGNNV01 > JAGNNV01. Next base: position 4,005 of record CAZBTT010000090.1, on the reverse strand, counting down.
GAGCTCATGACCCACATCACGTCGAAAGACGCGGTGGAACGGTTGTCTTCGATCCTCGACTGGTTCTTCGAGGACAACCAGAAGGCGCGGGTGCTCGACGCGGACGGCGTTTATCACCGGCGCAAACCCGGCAAGGGCGAGGATCCGTTCCGGGTGCAGACGAAGCTGTATGAAGACGCCAGGAGCCGCGCCGACAAGCTCCGCGCGGTTCCCCTCACTCTGGAGCCGATCAAGCGCGACGCGAAGGCGTGATCCGGCGACTTTCGCGGCCGGAACTCGGGCTGGCGGCCCTGCTCTGCGTTCCGCTTGCGCTCCTCTTCACCTGGACCCAGGTGTTCCCGCTCGACGGGATACCGGTTCAGGGCACTGACTACGGGCAGCTCGTCTGGAACATGTGGAGCGTGGAGCGTTCGGTGTCCTCGCTCCGCTCGCCGCTCCAGACCGACATCGTGTTCCATCCGATCGGCACATCGCTCGCCGCCCACGTGCTGACCCCGGCATTCTTTCCCGTCACCATGGTCGTGAAGTGGATGCGGGGAAGCGAGGACCTTCTGTATCCGATGATCGCCTACAAGATCGCCATCGGCCTTTGCTACGCGGTCCTCGCGCTGGCGACCTACCTGTTCCTCCGCCGGATCGGCGCGGGCCAGGTGTCCTCTCTCGCGATCACCGTCGCCTACGCGTTCTCGCCCTTCAATCAGCTTCACGCACCGCATCTCAACCACCTATCGGTGGCCGCGATTCTGCCGCTCGTGGGCTTGTGTCTCGTGAGCCTTTGGGAGCGGCCGCGCGTCGGACCGGTGGTGGCCGTGGCGATCCTGTTCGGCGGCGGTCCCTATTTTGGCGAGTTGGTGGTGTTCGCTTGGGTGGCGTTCCTTACCATCGGCGCCATTCTGCTCGCGCGACCTGCGACACGGGCGGAGGTGGCGACGCGTCTCGCGGCGCTCGGCCCGGTGCGCATCGGCGGGGCATTCACTCTCGCGGCCCTCCTCGTTTCGCCCTTTGTCCTCGCCTGGGTGAGCGGGGGCGCGCAGCCCATGAACGCCCGGCAGGCGGGCTTCTGGTCAGCCAACCTCGCCGCGTTCGTCGTGCCCGATCCTTCGGTTCAGCCCTCGCTCTCCTGGCTGGCTCCCCTGCATCGCCAGATCACCAGGGGTGTTGGCGGTCACGAGGCGTTCCTCGGATACGTGCTGCTGGGCGCGGCGATCTTCGGTCTGTGGCGCGTCCGGGATTTCTGGACGCGCTTGTGCGGAGGGTTCGCGCTCGGCTTCCTGATTCTGAGCCTCGGGCCGACGCTCAAGGTGTTCGGCGCCGAAACTGGAATTCCGATGCCCTATTCGTTCCTGATGTCGATCCCTCCATTCTCAATGGGCCGGACGCCAGTCCGGTGTGTTCTGTTCGCCCTCTTCTTTCTCACCGTGCCCGCGGCGCGCTTCCTGTCGAGGATCGAGGCGGCTGGCCCGAGGGGAGCACTGATCGTGGCGGGTCTCGCGCTTGCCGCGGGCCTCGAGATGTGGTCGCCGCGGCCGCTCGCGAAGCCCTTCGTCTCACCCCTCGACCTGAAGCAGCTTGTCCCGGGTTATGTCTGCAACATTCCGCTGACCACACTTGATGGCTTCGCGGTGCTTCTTCAGACCCAGCACCGGCGCAAGATGGTCACGGGTCTCATTTCCCGCCGCTCGCAGGCGGTCGCGGATCACATCAATGGTCTTGGCGAACTGCTCGACCATCAGCCCGAGAAGTTCGCGCACACCCTCTTGTCGTGGGGCGTCACGAATGTGATTCTCGAGCCGGGAGCGCCGGACGGTCTCGAGACGCTGCTTCCGCCGCTGGGCCTGAACGTCATCGACCTGCGGAGCAGTGAGGGCAGGGTTCAGTAGGACTCAGCGGTTCGCGGCCACGAGCGCGCGCCAGATGTCCATCCCTTCCAACTGGCCTTCCGTGAGGATGAGGCCGCGGTTGTTGAGGGTCAGCACGAACGGACTGACCGTTGGCTCGTACATCGCGCTCACGTCTCCCTGGGGATCGAAGAGGAGGTTGCACGGAGCGCCCGTGGCGCGGACCTTGTCCTCCGTCTCGAAGTAGTGAGGCCGGTCGGGGTAGCGGTCTTTGACCTCGGTGATCACGTGCAGTGGATCGAAGAAGGGCGTGAAGTCACGGATGAGGGTCAGGTACCGCTGCATGAACTCGTTGTAGGGCCCGTTTCCGCGGTAGCTGCTGAGCAGACAAAGCAGCAGGATGTGGCCGTCCTTCAGGCCAAGGAGCGCCTCCGACATCGTGACCGTCCTCTTCTCGCCTTCGAGGGTATCGAGTTCGTAGTCACCCGGCGCGGTCTTTCCCGCCCAGACCACGGCCTTCGAGGGCCGGGGCAGGCCTAGCTCGGCCACGGCGTTCGCAACCCGGTCCACCGGAAGGTCGGCGTAAGCCAGGGCGAGAACCTGACTGGCGGTGTTGATGTCTCCCGCGTTCGCCTTTTCGAGACCCATGTAGAACGTGGCGATTCCGCGGTAGTTCACCGTCCAGTTCCGCACGTGCTTCTCGAGGTAGTTCCGCATCACCGCCACCGCTTCGCTCCTCTTCCCGGTCTCGTAGAGGGCGGCGCCGTAGATGGGATATTGGGGCGAGTTCTCGCCGGATTTGCGAACGGCGGCGGTGGCGAGGGGGAGCAGGACGGGCCACGCCCCGGCCTCCCACAGTTCCATCAGCGGGTCGGGATCGAAGACCTCAGGCTTGTAGGTGGCCTGGATCATCTCGGTGGTGCGCTTCAACTCGCACCCGAGGTCGACTCCGGTGGTCGTGAGTTCGATCCGCTCTCGGGTCTGCGGGGAGTAGAAAATGTACTCGCGGATCTTCGCGGCAAGGCGCCAGAGTTTGGGACTGAGCGTCGCAGCGCTCTGTCCGTTCATGGACACGAGCAGATCCCCAGGAGCAAGCAGGATCTTCTCCGCGAGGGAACCGGGCCCGACCTCCTTCACTTCGAGACACCGCGCCCGCGGCGGATCCGCGCGAGCCGCGCTGCGGCGGTAGTTCATGAGCAGCGACTGGGTGAAAGCCTCGAATTCGGCGCGAGCCATGGGCAGCTTCCTCGTTGCCCGGGAGCGTACACCAGTGGGAGTCCGGCGGCGCCGGGGTGGAAGGGTGAGAAAATCGGCCGCGATGATTAATACAGGCTTGAAGGACAAAGTAGTCGTGGTCACCGGCGGAGCGGCGGGCATCGGCAAAGGCACGGCCCTGGCCTTCGCGGCGGAGGGTTGCCGCGTGGCGGTATGGGACGTGAAGGGAGACGAGGCGGAGATCGTCGCGTCGCTCAAGGCGGCGGGTGCGCCCGAGGCGCTCTTCATCCGTGTCTCCACCGCGGACCCGGCTCTCGTCCAGGCGGCGACCGCCAAGGTGATGGAGGCGTTCTCTCAGATCGACGTCCTCATCAACAACGCGGGTGTGCTGCGCGACGGGATGATGGTGAAGGTCAAGGAGGGTCAGGTGACGGTGATGTCGGACGAGCAGTTCGACATGGTCATCGATGTGAACCTGCGCGGCGTCTTCCTCTGCACGCGCGCCGTGGCGCCGCACATGATCGCGCGCAAACAGGGTGTCATCGTCTCCGCCTCGTCGGTGGTGGGCCTGTATGGGAACTTCGGTCAGACGAACTACGTGGCCACCAAGGCCGGGGTCATCGGCATGACGAAGGTGTGGGCGCGCGAGATGGGGAAGCACGGCATTCGCGTGAACGCGATCGCCCCGGGGTTCATCGAGACCGAAATGGTCCGACAGATGCCGCCGAAGGCCCTCGAGTCGATGGTTCAGCACACGCCGCTCGGCCGCATGGGCAGAGTCGAAGACATCGCGGCGGCGTACGTGTTTCTCGCCAGCGACCAGGGCAGCTTTATCTCCGGCCACTGCCTCTCTGTTGACGGAGGCGCCGTACCCGGGACGTAGGCGTTCGCGACGTCTGAGAGAAACCCCACGTCGTCATCGCGAGGAAGCTCGTTGAACGAGGGCGACGAA
>CAZBTT010000089.1:0-12708 GCA_964494295.1 uncultured Acidobacteriota bacterium | reverse complement strand
ATGAGGCCGTTGAGCAGACCTACGGCAAAGGGACCTCGCCTGCCGAGCGCCGCCGTCGACCCGTCCCTGACTCCGCCCGCGCCGCCCGCAGCACCCCTCGCCGGCCGCGATCAGCTCCTACGTGAAGCAGATCCTCGAGAAAACGCAGCGGGGAGAGATCACCATGGCGGACTTCGAGTTCATGCGCCAGTCGCTGGTGCCCCGGATGAGCGCCGCCTATGCGGCGATGTTGAAGCCCCTTGGCGCCATTCAGATTGTGGAGCCCCTGAGCCGGTCGTTCGAGGGCGACGACACCGTCTACACGTACCGCGCGCGATTTGCCCAAGGCGTCGCTCGCGTGCAGGTGAAGCTCGGGCCCGGCGGGCGTCTCACCGGTCTCTTCATCCGAAGGGCCGAGTGATGCGAGCCGGCGCGTCGGTCTGATTCGCAGACCGATCACAACGCACGGCTCGGGCTCCGCTTTCCCGCGGGGCAGCCTAACCCCGGTGCAGCACCGTCACCGGATTCGCCTTCGTGGCCCGACGCGCCGGTAGGAACGACGCGAGCAACGCGACACCCGCGAGGACCAGCGCCGCCCCGCCGAGCGCTAACGGATCGCTGGCCTGGACCCCGTACAGCAACGAACTCACCGAACTGCCGAGTGCGAGGGACGCGCCGATGCCGAGCACGAGCCCGGTCAGGGTGAGCCGGAAGCCGCGGCCCAGGACGAGGTTCATCACGTCGCGACTCTGTGCGCCAAGGGCCATGCGCACGCCGATCTCCGTCGCGCGCTGACTGACCGAGTACGCCATCACGCCGTACAACCCCACCGCGGCCAGAAGCAACGCGAGGGCCGAGTACACCGTCATCAAGCGCATGAGGAAGCGCGGCTGGCCGAGCGCGCGATTGACCATGAACTCCATGCTGTAGATCTTCCACATCGGCTGTTCAGGGTCGACACTCCACACCGCGGAACGCACCGCGTTCGTCATCGCCATCGGGTCGCCTTCGGTGCGCACCACCAGGGAGTTGAAGATGTGCGGCTGCTGGGCCTGGAAGGCGTAGGCCTGCATCCGGTCGCGATCGGCCGGACCGTAGTGCTTCACGTCTCCCACGACGCCGATGATGGTCGCGGTGATGGGGTTGCGAGCGTCCGGGAAGTGGATGGTGCGCCCGACCGGATCTTCGTTCGGCCAGTAGCGGTCGGCCATCCGCCGTCCGATCACCACCACCGGAGGGGTGGACGGACCGTCCTGCTCGGTCATCGCTCGTCCGCGCAGGAGCGGAATGCCCATGGTTTCGAAGTAGTGGGTGTCCGCGAAATTGATGAGAACGCGCGGCGCGTCTTCTTTTGAAACGGGCGGCGCGCCCGGAATCTCGAAGACCGCCGAGGATCCGTTTCCGCCAAAGGGCACGGCGCGAACCACCGACGCTGATTTCACGTCGGGCACCGCGCGCACTCGCTCGACGATCTGGCGGTGCACCTCCCACTGCTGAGCGCCTTCCGGATACTTGTTCGCGGGCAGGCGGTATTCGAGGGTGAGCAGGTTCTCGGTTCTGAAACCCACATCGACCTGCGTGAGCTTCTGGAAGCTGCGGAGCATCAGACCGCTCCCCACGAGCATGACGAGGGTGAGCGCCACCTGGGCCACCACAAGCGCGCCGCCGAGCCGCGTCTTCACCGGCCCCTCACCTCCACGCCCGCCTTCCTTGAGGGTGCCGCTGAGGTTTGGCCGCGAGAACCGAATCGCCGAGAACGCGCCGAAGAGAACCCCGGTGAAAGCCGAAATGCCAAAGGTGAAAGCCAGCACCGAGGCGTCGAGACCGGGCACGATTCCGCCCGGCAACGGTCCCGGGGCCGAAGCCATGAGTGCCTGCAGACCGAAGTAACCGATCGCAAGTCCGAAGATCCCGCCGCCCGCCCACAACAGCGCGGTTTCCGTGAGCATCTGCTTCACCAGGCGTCCACGGCCAGCACCCAGGGCAGCGCGGGTGGCGATCTCGGTCTGTCGCGCCGAAGCGCGGGCGAGCATGAGATTAGCGACATTGGCGCAGGCGATCAGAAGGACGAAAGCGACCGCGCCCATGAGCACGAGGACCATCTGACGGACATTCGATACCACGATGTCGCGCAGGGGCTGGGCCTGAAGGCCTCGCCCTTCGCCGGCCGCGGGATACTCCTTTGCAAGACGAGCCGCGATGGTCTTGAGTTCGGTGCGGCCCTCTTCGAGGCTCACGCCGGGCTTGAGTCGCGCGATCGGTCCGACGAGTCCGGTTCCCCGGTTGGTGTAGGCGTTGGCGGCGCTGAAGGGCGGCCAGGTGTGATGCGGCATCCAAACCTCGACTTCATCGAAGGGGAAGCGGAAACCACGGGGCAGGATGCCGACGACCGTGAACGGCGCGTTGTTGAGGACGATCGATTTGCCGACGATCTGCGGGTCGCCGCCGAAGACGTTTTGCCAGGATTCGTACTGGAGGACGCAGACGGGCGTGGCGGAGAGGGCGTCGTCGCCCGGGTTGAAGCCCCGGCCGATGGTGGGTTCAACGCCCACGACCTTGAAGAAGTTGTCGGAGACGAAGCCCCCGCGCACCCGCTGCGGTTCGACGCCGCCGGTGAGATTGACGCTCTGCGGAACCATGGCGGAGAACCCTTCGAAGAGGGTCTGCTGCTTCTGGATGTCCTCGAAGTCGGGGAAGGAGACGAACTGCTGCTGGCCTTTGGCATCGGAGCCGGTGATCGAGAGGAGTCGCTCTGAGTCGGGCAGGGGCAGGGGTTTGACGAGCAGCGCGTTCACGATGCTGAAGATCGCGGTGTTGGCGCCGATGCCGAGCGCGAGGGTCAGTACCGCCACGAACGTGAACCCGGGCGTGCGTGAGAGCATGCGGGCGCCGTAGCGGGCGTCGTTCCAGAGGGTTTCCATGAGGCCGTCTCCTTTGCGCTTCGGATGTCCGTCGCGTTGGGTTTGTCTGTGGGTGAGGTCGAACCAGCCGAGGCGCAGGGCCAGTGCCGCGGCATGGCGGCAGTACCAGAAGGCGGCGCGAGTGGGACTTCTCGCGGCGCGGACACGCCATTCCTCTTCGAGGTCGCCGATCACCGACTCGCGGAGATGGCGGGGGACCGTGCTCTCGAGCCAGTCGAGGGCGAAACGAGGCGGCCGCTCGGGCTTGTTCACGCTTCGCGCCTCTTGGGCTCGAGGCCTTCCCACATGCTGCGCAGCGCCGCCCACGAGTATTCGAGGGCCCTCGCTCCCGCGGGTTTCACTTCATAGAAGCGCTTGGCGCGGCCCCCGCGTTCGGCGGTGGCGTCGGCGAGCCAGGACTTCAAGTAGCCCTTCTCTTCGAGTCGATCGAGCGTGACGTAGAGCGCGCCGCGCGCGACGCTGCGCGATGTGCGGTCTTCGATCTCCTGGCGGATGGGGACGGCGTAGGCCTCGGCCTCGAGCCGCATCACGGCCAGAAGTACGAGCTGCTCGAATTCGCCAAGGGGAGCCGGGGAGTTCATTTTCTTGAAGGCCTCGCGTAGATTGCCTACATTCTAGGCATAAGACGCCAGCCGTCACGAAAAAGTTCCCACAACTACCAAGCCAACCGCTCTTGTGACGTCATTGCGAGGAGGCCGTCGAGGAGCGACCGACGAAGCAACCCCGTCCCACAACTACCAACCCGCTATGAAGCCTTCTTCTCCTTGTACGCGGAGTAAAGCATCGCGATGCCGGTATAGAGCACGACCACGGCAACGCCCCAGCGCAGCTTCACCAGATCCAGATCCTTCACCCACAAGCCGGCGACGAGAGACCCCGCCACGCCGCCGATAGCGAGGCCGAGCACAGCCTTGAAACTGAACGACCCGGCAGTCACGAACGGCTTCGTGGCTCCCGTCATGAGGAAGGCGCACGAGCCCATCATGATGGGGAAGGCGGCCTTCTCACTCATTCCGATGGCCGAGATCAGCAGCATGCAGGGCGCGTAGAGGCCGACACCGATGGTCATGAGCGCGCCGAGGAAGATGTTGCCGAGAACCCCGAGAACCAGCAGGCCACCGGTCACCCCCGTCGCCTCTCCGCTGCTCGTGATGTAGCCAAGGTTTCGGCCCGCGAACAGGAATGCGCCGATGAAGAGCGCGGTGCCCATTCCCAACTGGATGTTGCGTCTCGGCCAGTTGGCCACGTAGCGCGCCCCCCACACCGCTCCCACGATGGCGGCCAGAATCATCAGCACCAGCGTCACCGGATCCACGAGGACGGCGCCGATGAAGATGAAGGCCTGGGTGACCGTCGGCAGAGTGTGGCCGATGTTGAGGGTGCCCGGGATCCACTCGTCCTTCACCAGCTTCCAGCCCTTGAATATGGCGGTTGTGGTCGCGTAAGAACCGATTCCCAGGGTATCGAAGAAATTGGTTATGAAACCGATTCCGATGAGGAGGGGGCGTGGAGCTCCTTCGCTCCTCTTCTTCAGGGTGCCGCGATAGAAAGTGACCAGATAGAAGACCACGAAAGCGCCGAGAAGCAGAAGGAGCCAGGAGATGGGGTCGCCATTCATAGCACCCCCGGGTAACCCGAGGATCTTCTTGAACAGGCCCACGAGTTCGATAAAGAATGCGGAGATCTCGGTCATTTCTTTGTTGGGTCCTCAAAAAAGCGTTGGCGGAGATTACCCTTGGCAAACCGTGAGGAGAAACGTATGAAGAAACCGATGGCGCCTTTCGCGTGGTTCATGGCCGGCTTGCTCGTCGTCCTGACCGGATCGCCCCTGCTTGCGCAACCGGCGGCGAAGAAAAAGGCTTCGTCCGGACCCCTGGTGTGGGACGGCTCGGCGGTGGGGATGTCCGGGGAGCGGCTCGACCGGATCTCGAAGACGATGCAGCGATACGTGGCGGAGGGCCGGGTCGCCGGGACGGTCACCTACCTGATGCGCCGCGGCAAACTTGTTCAGTTCGAGGCCACCGGCCTCGCGGACATCGAACGCAACGTGCCGATGCGAACCGACACGATCTTCCGCATCGCGTCGATGAGCAAGGGGCCGGTGAGCGTCGCCGCGATGATCCTGATCGAAGAGGGAAGGCTCAGCCTCGAAACACCGGTGTCGCGTTTCTTCCCCTCGTTCAAGAAGACCACCGTCGCGCTGCGGCCCCCCGCGGGAGCGCTGCCCGACTCGCCGGTGACCATCGTCCCGGCCAAGCGCGAGATCAACGTGCGCGACCTGCTCACCCACACCGCAGGTCTCGGTTATGGGTACGGGCCGGCAAGCGCGCAGTGGAAAGCTGCGGGAATGCAGGGCTGGTACCTCGCCGACCGGCCTGAGCCGATCGCCGCGATCGTCGACCGAATCGCCGCCCTGCCCCTCGACGCGCAACCCGGGGAGGAATACGTCTACGGCTACGCCACCGACGTCCTCGGCGCGGTGGTGGAGAAAGCCTCCGGCCAGCCGCTCGACGTCTTTCTGCGCGAGAGGATCTTCGACCCGCTCAAGATGGTCGACACCTCCTTCTTTCTGCCCGCCGACAAGCGCGCGCGTCTCGCCACCGTCTACTCCGCGAAAGAAGATGGCTCGATACAGCGCGCCCCCGAAGAGGGCATGGGCCAGGGTGCTTATGTCGACGGCCCGCGCCAGTGCTTCGGCGGCGGCGCAGGACTTCTCTCCACTGCCTCGGACTACTCACGTTTCATCCGCATGCTCGCAGGCGGAGGCTCGCTCGAAGGAGTTCGCATCCTCGCGCCCAAGACGGTTGCGCTGATGTCGTCGAACTTCGTAGGCAACCTCTACAACTCCGGCCGTACCGGCTTCGGACTGGGCTTCGAAGTGGTCGAGCACATGGGCCGCTCCGGCCGCTATGGCTCCGAGGGCGCTTTCGGCTGGGGAAGCGCCTACTACTCGAGCTACTGGATCGATCCGCAAGAGGACATGCTCGGTCTCTACTTCTCCCAACTCGTTCCGAATGGAGGACTGGATCTACAGAACAAGTTCAGAACAATGGCCTACGCCGCGATCGAGGTGCTGGGGAAATAGAGGCTTGGTAGTTGTGGCCCGCGTGGCCGGAATCGGAGTCGCGCGCCTCACGCGCGTCGTGGTGACGCTGCGGCCAAGGCACCCTGGCGTTCCCTTCGTCTCCGTGGACCGCATGGCGTCGATCTATGCGATGGAGCGAAGCTGCCGCTTCGCCAAGCTCTCAGAGGAGCCTCGCGATCCACTGCGCTCAGGGAACGGTGCCTTGGCCTCCGCACGCAGGGTTTCATGCGCCTCTCCGCGCCCTTCGAAACCGTCCGGCCACGCTCCGTCACGGACCATCCGTCTCGGACCGTCCGTCATGGCGGGGAGGCCATCGAGGGAGGTCCGACGAAGCCATCTCGCCCTCGCCTCCTGCTAGAATCCCCGTCCCTCAAACGTGGCGCTATCTTCTAGGGGTTAGGACGGGTGGTTCTCAGCCATCAAACCGGGGTTCGAATCCCCGTAGCGCTACCATTCCGAAGGCCGAAGAGCTTCGCGACCTTTTCTTGGGACGATCCGTCCAAAGCCTCAACCGGCGGACGGAAGGGTCTTCAAGAACATGAATTCACGGATTCTTTTCGCACTTGGCGTCGCTTTGATCTTCGCCATCCCGGGCGCTCCCAACGCTCAACAGTGGCCTCTGCAGGTCCCGGAACCACCCGAAACAACGGCGAAGATCTCTCGCAACCTGCCCTATGCGACGGTCGACTCGTCGAGCCTCCTGATGGATGTCTATCGACCCGCGGAAGGCAAGGTCGCGCCAGCGATCGTCTTCTACACGATGTACTGGGCATCCGACAGCAGCTCGCCGCGGTCCAGCGACTGGTACAAGGGCTGGGGCCGGCTCGCCGCGTCCCGGGGAATCGTCGGCATTGTTCCCGATCTCCGCGCCGAGCCCGGCACCGGCACGGCGGCAGCGCCGGCTCGCGCACTCGGAGACGACTTCCAACGCCTGCTGAACCACTTGACGAAACACGCGTCCGACTACGGGATTGATCCAAACCGCATCGCCGTATTCGCGGCATCGGGAAGCACCTGGGCCGCGATGTCGGCAATTCAGGATCCCCGGCAAACTGCGATCAAGGCGGCCGTCGTCTACTACGGCAGCACGAACGTCGAGGCCTTCAGGCCGGACCTTCCCGTCTTCTGGGTGCGTGCGGGCCTCGATACGACGCGCATGAACTCTGATATCGCCAGGGCCTCGTCTCTCGCCTTGGCGCAGAACGTGCCACTGACCATGGTGAATCACCCGACCGGGCGTCATGGCTTTGAAGGACGTGACAACAACGCGACAACACGCCAGATCGTCGAACAGACTTTCGAGTTTGTTCGCCGGGCCACCATGCCTCGGGGTCAGTGATTACTTCCCAACCCTCAGGCAAATGATCTGATCCCGACCTCGCAGGTAGAGCCGGCCGTTGCTCAAGACCGGGGCGTTCCAGGCGGGGAAGAGCAGCCGCGGCCGTTCTGGGCTTGCGGCGATACCGGTCTTGGCCAGAGAGTTATCGCTTGCCGAGCCGGCGCCGAGGTCGAGCTCGGCCACCTTGACGAAGCGCTCCGGCGTCGCCTTCACCAGCAGCAAACGGCCGGTCTCGGTGAGGACCAGCAGATGGCCATCGGCGTAGATGAGGTTCGCGCGGCCGAGGCCCTTTTCCCGCCATAGCACCTTTCCGCTGGCGTGGTCCACCGCCCGAAGCTCGGCTTCGCCGCTCGATTGGCCGCTCGACGCGTAGAGGGTGCCCTCGCGGAGAACCGGTGTCGCCCAATGCTGCTGCAGGCTCTGGCCGCGAGGCGGGTCCTGCCGCACCACTTCGAAGCCGCCGGGTTTCACCCTTAGCAACGCGCTTCCCGGGCCGTAGGACTCGCTGATCAGCACCGTGTCGCCCGCGACCACCGGCGAGGCGGCGTTGACGCTCTCGAGCCTCCTGGCCCGCCACGGGAAGAAGAAGTCCACCGTTCCCGCTTTGGGCTCGAACGCCAGCAGGCCGCCGCGGGTGAAGGCGAAGCCCCAGCGCCGGCCTGCGAGGGTCGAAAGGCGCGGTGTGGCGTAGCTCGCCAACTCGTCGCTCAGTTGGTACCGCACGGCACCGGTCTTTTTGTCGAAGGCGACGATGCCCGACCCGTTGCCCTTGACCTGGCCGCTCGAAACGGGCGGGCTTCCCGCCGGGCTGCCGCCGACCGGCACGATCAGGAGTTCGCCCTCGACCACTGGCGAGGCGCCGACGCCGAAGAAGTTCTGCACCACGCCGAAGCGAGCGACCGTATCGACTTCCCACAGCAATGCGCCATCTCTCACCGCATGAGCTCGAAGCCGGCCCTCGACACCGTGGGTGAACACCCGTTCGCTATCCACCAGGGGCGCGGCGCGAGGGCCGCCGCTGTAGCCGTAGTAGTCCTCGTAGCGGGTCTTGTAGCGCACCTGCCAAAGCTCACGACCGCTTTCCGCATCCCAGGCGGAAAGCCTCGCCTCATCACCGGTGCGGTCGAACACGAAGAGGCGGCCGGCTGCCACTATGGGAGCGCTGTAGCCTTCCCCAACCGCCTTCCACCACAAGATCTCCGGTCCCTCGGCCGGCCAGGGGAGAGGAAGCCTCTCTTCGGACGTGCCGTCGCCGCGCGGTCCCAGGACCGAGGGCCAGTCGTCGGCGGCCGCCGTCACGAAACAGAGGCCGATCAGGCCCGAAGCCAGGACGAGGGAATTCCTGAAACCGCGACGAAGCACGGTTACGCGATCTTTGAGCCGCTCGATGAAGTGCGCTGGAAAGTTCACGGTGTACCTCGTCTGGCTCGCAAGACTACGACGGTTTGGGGCCATCGCCATGGCGCGCGCTCGTGTCCACGGGCTTGCCGCGAGCGTGTCTCGGGACTCATGCACGCCGCGGCAGGTTCTGGGCACGCAACAGCCCCGTGCGATTGCTAAAGTCACTCGATGAAACGCCGCGACACACTTCTCACCCTCCTTTTACTCGCTCCTGCCGTTGCCGGCGCACAGACAGAGCCGTTCAAGGTCTGCACGCATGTCAACGCGGGCTTCTTCACTCGCGAACCCGGCGGTAGCCCTACCGGACTCGAGGCCGACCTCCTGACCCGGTTCGCGGCGTCTGTCGATGCGTCACTTACCTTTCAGGACGATCCCACGTTCGAAGCCGTTCTCGCGAACACCGAGGCGGGCCGCTGTCAGATTGGGGCTTCGACTGTGACCGTCACCGAAGGGCGAAAGTCGCGTTTCCTCTTCTCCGTTCCGTATTTCCCAAACCGCGTGGTGGTGGTGCAGAAGACGTCCAGCGGATTCAATCAACCCTCGGACCTCAAGGGCCAACGCGTGGCGGTGGTGAAGGAGACCCTGTCGGTGGGTTTCATCAACGCGATTCCGGGGGTGAAGGCGGTGCTGGTCAAAGACGATGCCGCGGCTTTCGCGGCGCTGCTCAATGGGGAGGCGGACGCCGTGGCCTGCGACTCCGCGGTGGTCCTGCACTTCCTGAGCCAGCACCCCGAGCTTGCGATGGCGTTTCCCATCGGCGAGCGTTCGTTCTTCGCCTTCATCCTCCCCAAGGGCTCGAAGCTCCAGGGTCCGCTCGACGCCTACCTGAAGAAGCTCGTCCCGACTGCCGAGTTCACCCGAATCCTGGCGAAACACTTCGGCGAAGCGAACGCGGAGTTCCTGGCTAAAGAAGTCGCGGCGGCGAAGGACTAGCCCCTAAGATCGACGGGACCCCCGCTTCCCAAGGAGCCGCCCTCATGCAGATCACCGACATCCTCGCCCAGATGGGCGGCCTCAAGTCCATGGCCCGCGAACTCGGGGTCAGCGAAAGCCAGGCCGCGAGCGGGGCCGCGGTGTTGATTCCCGCGATCCTTGGCGGCTTCAAGAAACAGGCGCAGGCTCAGCCCACGGGGCTCGAGGGTTTGGGCGGTCTGCTCGGCCAGCTCGGCGGCGGCGGATTGTTCGATCAGGTACTCGCGCCGGAGCCCACGAACACCGGACTCGGCGATGCCGTGCTCGGACAGATCTTCGGCAGCAAGGATGTGAGCCGCACGGTCGCCAAGGATGCGGCGTCCAAGTCAGGGCTCGACCCCGCGCTGCTCAAGAAGATGCTGCCCATGCTGGCGATGCTCGTTGCGGGCTACATGGCCAAGCAGCGGGATGGCGGTCAGGCTGCTCCGCAAAGCGAGGGACTTGGCGGCTCGCTGGGCGGACTGCTCGGAGGTCTCCTCGGCGGCGGTGGAGGCTCGGCGAACAAATCGGGGGGCGGACTCGCGTCGATGCTCGATATGAACGGCGACGGCAATCCCCTGGACGACATCATGCGCATGGCCGGCAAGGCGATGCGCTAGGAGGCGGTCGAGTTCTTGTGAGGGTTCTCCAGCGCGACCCACGCTCGCACGACCCGCGAACGCTCTACAGGCGCGGCGCTGTCCATTCTGAGGCTTGCGGCCTCCGTCAGGGAAGACGCAGGAACAGCTTGAGCTCTTCGCCGGCCACGACCTGCCCCGACGCGCACGGACCGGAGGGCCGGCCAGACGCGACATCGCTTGCGGTTCCGAGGCAAACGGTGCAGTGGCCCGGCTCGACGCTCTCAAGATATCGGACAGCTCGCTTCCCATCCGACGGACCGACCAACATGTTTACGCCGCGGAAACCGCCTTCTGCGGAGACGCCTCCCCTTCGCCAAAAGAGCACCTGGTAGGGCGCGTCAGGTCCGCTCATGACCGGCATATCGACGTGCAGACGACCCCCAAGCGCGGACACCTCGATGACAACCTCGGATCGGCGGACGGCGGCCGATACGAGCGTGGTCGGCACCTCTCCACCCCTTAGCTCAACCAGCGCGCGGGTCGTCCCGGGCGCCAGAAACGTTGAGAACCTTCCGTCCACATCTGTGGTGAGCTCCGGCGTACCGAGGGCACCCCCAACACCCTCCGGCCACACGTACACTTTGACGCCCGGGATGCCTTGCTTTCCTTGGGCGCGAACGACACGGCCCGACAATTCGACGCGAGGCTCGACAACCACCTTGACGTCTGCCTGCCCATCTTCGGGCACCTCCACCAGCGTCGCCGCGCTTTCCCACAACGATCCTCGGTGCAGAACCTGAGCGCGCAAGCTCATGCGCCCAGGATTCAGCCCCTGGAGGGTGAAGGCGCCGTCCTGCTCCGTCATGACCGAGGTCTGGATATCCTGGCCGTTCCAGGGGACAACCGTGACCTTTGCTTTCGGTGCGCGGCCTTCACCCGCAATGAGCACCTCACCGACAACGCTTCCGGCCTTCAGGTCCACGTCCAAGCGAGCGAGCCCGTCCACGCCCGGGCTTACATCAACGCTTCGCAAACTGCGTTTCACGGTCAGGTTTGTCGAGTCCTTCGTGATGTCCAGCCTCCATCCCCCTGCTCGAGGCAATACGCCTGAAAACCGGCCTTCCTCGTCGCTGACGAACCGAAGGCTGGGAAGACCCCGCTCGCCGCCAAATGCCAGGTCGGCGGCCAGCGGTGCGCCACCGAGTCGGACGGTTCCCTCCACACGCACGGGTTCGAGTTGAATCTCTACCGGCGCGGCATTGGCATCCACCTGCACGAGCTTGCCGAACCAGATGCTCTGTCCGGCCTCGAGGGACATCACATACATCCCGACCGGCAGTGAGACCGAGCCAGACGTGCTCAAGTCCTGGACTATGTCCAATCCTGGTGGGCTGCGGGGACTCATTCTGAGGGTCCACGAGTCCCCAACGGGAGGCCGTTCCGGCCTGACCGAGACTGACAAGACTACGGCTTCTCCCAACAGCAGAGGATCGCTGAGTCGTGTTTCCTGGTTGGAGTCCACCGAGGTCTGAAGGGAGACGGGCGAGTTTGGCGGCAGGTTCGCCTGCACGGAGTATTCCCCCCCGGGAAGTCCCACGAACTGGAAGAAGCCTCTCGAGTTTGCGGTCGTCAGGTAAGGCCCGACTGCATCCGGGCGGCCCTTTACTGAGACCGGCACTTCAACCGGACTTCCCATTCGGGTGTTCAGCGCCATCGACGTTCCTGGTGATGGGTCTCCCGTCGGACTGAGCACGAATCCGGAAATGGAGCCGCCCCGCACCCATTTCAAAGGCCCAAGGACAGGGGGCGCAGCCTGGGTCAGCCGTTGGTCCCAGTAGTACTGCGGCGCGTAGCCGATGGAGGCCAGGCGCAGATCAAACACACCTATGGGCACAGTGCAGGAGACCTCACGAAGCCTGGACACGCAGACGGACGTTCCCTGGATCTTTCGGGCGCTCCTGTCGGGCTGGCCGCTCAAGTTGAGAGTTGCCGGGACTGTTAGTGGTTGGAGCGTCACGAATCGAACTGTGGTCGCCGGCCAAACGTCCAGCGCCACCGCGGTGGCGCTGGCCCCCACACTGCGTTGGGCCTGGCCCCATATCAGGGGCTCCGCGCTATCGACCGACAAAACCCAGGCCCCGGGTTTCAGATTGATGGATTTCGCGCCTCGCGGCGGAACAACCAACTCCACCACTCTGGTCCCTCCATGTTCCTGCGCCAGGACGCGCAAAGCGCGCGGCACCACCCCGCTCCGAAAAGTGGTCGAAATCTCCACGGGGGTATCACGGCTCGGATTGGGCACCTGGGGGAGCGAGAGGACACCCAGCGCAACCGCGGTCGCAAGCACTCCTGGAACTACTCCCCAAGTCGAAGCACAATCGGTTTGCTGGATGGTCCGAGTCTGGTGGGCGTCTTGAGTGCGACTCGTGTGGCTTTGGGAGCGCTCCAGTC
>CAZBTT010000088.1:0-12794 GCA_964494295.1 uncultured Acidobacteriota bacterium | reverse complement strand
ACCACATTGCCGTCGTTCGCCACTGCCTGGAACGCGACCCCGTGGGCGAGGATCAGCGCCTGTTCGAATTCCGTGACCTTTCGTTCGAGGCGATGCAGCAGGTTCGTCCGGGCCTGAGAGGAGAGACCGCTGCCCTTCACCTGGGCGATGAGGGCCTGGGTAGCGCCGAGTCCTTTGCGAAGGGCCGGCGCGACCTTGCTGAGCGATCGCGGGTCATAGGCCGCGATCGCTTCGGCCGCGGCGTCTTGAATCGCGGCGAGTCCTGTGGCCAGACCCGGAGCCTTCTCCTCCTCCCCCTTCGCGAAGCGGACGAGGGCTTTCACCGAAATGTCCTCCGGGAGAATCGAAGTTCCGCCTCCGGCGAAATGAGGTTCCGAGTCGACGATGTAGTACGTCGCGCGCCCCGCGCCGGGATCGGACTTCAACTGTCCCATCCCCTGACACAAATGGAAGGCCCGGCCGATGGATCCAAACTCCGCGTAGCTCATGCCGAGGAGCGGATCGAAGGCGTTCGTCGCCACCGTGGTCACGGCTCCCTCCAGCTGTTCAAGCCCTCCTCCTACCCCGCCCTGGTAGGTGCGCAGCCCCTGCCATGGCAGCAGACCTTCCTTCGCCTGGTATGCGAAACGATTCGGATCGGCCGCCGCGCGGAAGGCTTCCCTCGCGAGGTGTGCGGTGGTCTGGTGATGCTGGCCGCCGCCCGGCGCTTCGAGCGAGAGACTCAGCACGACATCGGGCCGGAACGCGCGGTACACCCGCACCACATCGTCGAGGATCTCTTCGCGACCCCACTTCTGAAACGTCTCCTCGATACTGAAGGAGTAACCAAACTCGTAGGCCTTCGTGAAGTACTGTTCGGCGGCGTCGTAACGATGGACCCCCGCGAGTTCCTCGGTGCGAAGAATTGCAATTGCCTGGAAAAGTTCGGGGCCGATCCCGTTCTGACCGCCGTCGCCGCGGGTGACGGTGAGCAAACCGGTGCGGACGCCCAGGCCACGCGAGAGAAGGGTCAGGACGCCGTTGTTCTCGTCGTCGGGATGCGCTGTGACATAGAGAACGTTGAACGCCGTGGGCAGGCGGCGAAGGGCGAGGCCAAGACCGGCCGCGCCCTGGTCCTGGGGAAGAGGCGCCAATTGCGCCTCGGACGGCACCGCGGGGATCGCAACGAAGAGGCTCAGGATCGCGATGAGTCGCGCGGCTTTGCGTGTCGGCATGGGTTTGTTCTCCGGTGAGAAACGAGGAAGAGAGACCACCGCCGCCACGGCGCGTACGAAAGACGTGGGCCGGGTGCTACTTGATCCGGATCTTCAACTGGAGCCGGATCGGGACAAGGATCTCCTGTCCTGCGCTCGAGAGAGAGATCTCGACCGGCACGCTCACCTCGACCAGATCCGCCTTTAGAGCGCCGGCGGGAATATTCACCGACGCGTCGACGCTTACCGGATCGGAGGTGAAGCTCGACGAACCACCCGAGGGGCCGAGGGGCTTGGGGCGGGCGGGAGCCGGCGTCGGCGGAGGTGGAGGCGGAGGTTCGGGCTCGAGGGCCGACCCGAAAGGATCATCGAACGGAGCCTGTGCCGCCGCTGGTGAGGCGAAGTCCATCTCGAGCGATGGCCCGAACGGATCACCCGGGCCCGAGCTGGGTTCGGGCGATCCCAGATCCAACTCGAGTTCTCCCGTGGGTCCCGCGGGCGCGGGCGCAGGCCCGAGGGAATCAAGAGAAAGTTCGGGGCCGAAGGGGTCGGAGTTCGCCGGTGCAGACGCTGGGCCGGGGCCTGAGAGAGAGTCGAGCGGATCGCCAAGTTCGATTGGTGGGGGCGCTGGACCGAGATCGAGTTCGTCCCCAAGGGAGAGACCAGGCCCTTGTGCGGGACCCGGTCCGCCGAGCGAGTCGAGAAGATCGTCGTTCGAAGCAAACGTGGGGGCAGGCGGAGGAGGCGGAGCCGCGGCCCGAGCGGCCGGGGGAGCAGCGGGCGGCGCCGCCGGACGAGGGGCAGGGGGAGGCAGCGGAGAAGACGAAACCCGCGCGGGAGGCGGAAGGGGGGGCGCCGAGGGCGGCGGAGGGGGCGGGGTCGGAGCGGGTGCTGCGGCCGCCTTGGGTCGCTGGATCGCCTCGGAGTTTCGCGAGCCGGCCGCGGCATCGTTGCCGTACTTGTTCGCGAGAACCTTGAACACGAGCTGCGTGGCGACCTTGAGGGTTTCTTCCACGCCCTTGCCTGATTTCGCCGAGGCCTCGACGAAGGGCACGCCCCGGGTGTTGAGGACCTTGTTGAGGTCGGCCAGGGGCGCTGCGTTTGGCAGATCACGCTTGTTGTACTGAATGACGAGCGGGATGTTGTCCGGGTCGAGTTCGTTCGCGATGAGGTTCTCGCGCAGGTTCTTCATCGCGTCGGAGTTCGCCTCGATCATCGCGTCCTGCGAGTCGGCCACGAACACCACGCAGTCGGCGCCCTTCAGCACCATACGCCTGGTGGCGTTGTAGAACACCTGGCCCGGAACCGTATAGAGCTGCACCCGCGTCTTCATTCCGCGGATCGTGCCGAGTTCGATGGGCAGGAAGTCGAAGAAGAGCGTTCGGTCGGCCTCGGTCGCGAGGGACAACATCTTGCCCTTGTTCTTGATGGGCAGCTGCTCGTGGATCCACTGAAGATTCGTCGTCTTGCCGCACAGGCCGGCGCCGTAGTAGACGACCTTAGCGGTCAGCTCTTTAGTGGAGTAGTTGAAGAGAACCATGTTTAGTGCAGGCGGAGTCAGGATTCTAAGCCCATGGAGGGAACCACGGAGTCTTCGCTAGACTTTAGTCTCCAAACGCCCTTTCGAGGAGAAGATCATGTTCACAACCGCCGCTCTCGCTTTCGTCTTCCTGGCGGCCCAATCCGGCGCTGCCCCGGCCCCGGTTCAAGCTCCCGCCCTGCCCACCCCGGCTCCCAAACCCACACCGGATGGTCCCGTGATCGCGTTCGACACCACGATGGGCACGATTCAGGTGGCGCTCTACGCGACCAAGGCCCCGCTTTCGACTCGGAACATCATGAACTATGTCAAGAGCGGCTTCTACACGGGCACCATTTTTCATCGCGTGATTCCGGGCTTCATGGTGCAGGGGGGGGGGCTGGACGCGAACATGAAGGAGAAGCCGACGGCAAATCCCGTGCGCAATGAAGCGAAGAACGGTTTGCTCAACTCACGCGGCTCTCTCTCCCTCGCTCGAACCAACGACCCGCACAGCGCGACGTCCCAGTTCTTCATCAGCGTCAAGGACAACCCCGCCCTGGATTTCGGTATCTCGCGTGACGGTTGGGGCTACGCGGTCTTTGGAGAGGTGGTGTCGGGCATGGAGGTCGTTGATCAGATCGTCGCCGTGCCCACGAGTACCCGAGGCCCCCATCAGAATGTGCCGATCACCCCCGTGGTGATCAACAAGGTCCGCGTGATCTCAGAGCCCGCCTCCGCGACCCCGCCTGCGGCGACCAAAGCGTCCGTACCGTCTGGCGCCAAGCCCGCGGCTCGATCGAAGGTGGCGCCCAAGGCCACACCCGTGGCGAAGCCGAAGGCATCGCCGTCCCCGTCGAACGACTAGAAGCGTCCCATTCTCAACGCGGCGAGGCGGCCTCGTCGATCGGCCGCAGGATCTTCACCAGCCGGGCGAATCGAGGGTCGTCCCTCAGGGATGCGAACCTGGGGTCGGCATGCAGCAGTCGAAGGGCGGGCGATCGCTCCTCGAAAGCGGCCTCGAGGGCCCGGAACGCGCGTTCCCGATCGATCTCCGCCGAGGCCATCGCGACCAGATAGGGAGAAACGTACGAGGTTCGCGCCGACTTCTCCAGTTCCGCGAGTGTCTCGGCGGCCTGCTCCTCTTTCCCCTCGAGGGCTTGGAGCCAGGCAAGCAACGCTTTGGCGGAGGGGGCGCCCAAACGTTCGGCGTTCCTGAACGCGGCCTCCGCCTGATCCGGGCGCTTCGCCGCCATGAGGGCCTCTCCGAGGACCATGAGTCCAGGTCCCCACTGTGGCGCCACGCTCACGATGCGCTCCGCCTCGGCGACCGCCGCCGAAGCGCGGCCGAGCTCGATCAGTACGCCCGCCAGGTTGACGCGGATCCCGAGCGACAGGGGATCGAGGTTGCGCGCCTTCAGCAGGTCCGCGTGCGCCTCCGCGTATCGCCCCTCGGAGCGGAGAAGGATGGAGCGCCAGTTGAGAAGCGTTGTGTAGTTCGGATCGATGGCGGCGGCCCGTCCGAAGGCCTCGACGGAGGCGCGCGGGTTCCACTCGTACAGTCCGCGGATCATGGCCAGGGTGGTCCACGCCTCGGCCAGGCCCGGGTCCAGGGTGACCGCCTGCTCGGCCGCGGCGCGCGCGCGCATCCACGCCTCCCTGGGCGAGAGGTGGCCATGGTCCATGAGGACAGAATAGGCGTCGGCAAGACCGGCCCAGCCGAGAGCGAACTCCGGACTCGAGAGAGTCAGGGCTTCGAAGATCCGGAGCGACTCGAAGAGACTCTCGCGGCTCCTCTTGTTCCATTCGTAGCGGCCGCGCAGATACTGGACATAGGCCTTGGAGTCCACCGGCGTCGCGCTTCCGGGTTCGGTGCGTACCGCCACGCGTACTTCCGCCCCGATGGCCTTCGCCACCTCCCGTTCAAGACTCAGCAGGTCGTCGATGTCGCGTTCGTAGGTGGTCGCCCACACGCGCAGCCCGTCTTCGGCGCGGGCGAGAGAGACATTGACCCGCACGTCCCTGGCCTCGCGACGAACGGTTCCTTCGATGAAGCGCGACGCCCCCAGTTCTCGAGCGAACGCAGCGGGGTCTTGTGGGCGTTCCCGGTACGTCAGGGAACTCGATCGTGCGATGACACCCACCCGCCCGCCGGTCTTTCGACTTAGAGCCCCGATCAGCTCGTCGGTGAGCCCGTCAGCAAGGTAACCCTCCGGGACGGGGGAGAGATCCGTGAAGGGCAGGACCACGAGGCGGATGGGAGAAGCAGCGGACGAACGGAGTGGTTCCGACCCGTAGCGATAGAGCGTGGCCGATGCAGCGAGCGCCGCGAGCAGCGCGATGGAGCCGGTCAGCCGGTTCACCCGCGGCCGTCGGCGGGGCAGAAGAGGGGGCGGCGGAGCAGTCTCCTCGTCGGGTCGTGCTGGAGGGAGAGCAGTGTTTCCGTACCGACGGACCTCGGCCAGAAAGCGATATCCGCGCCGCGGCAGAGTCTGGATGAATCGGGGCGAGTCGGCATTGTCGCCGAGGACCGCTCGTATCTCCTTGATGCAGTAGTTGAGTCCCTGCTCGACGTCCACATCAACATTGTCGGCCCATAGGGCCGTCTTCATCTCGTCCCTGCTGACGAGCTCTCCCGCGCGGTCGAGGAGGACACAAAGCGCCTGAAACGGCTGGTTGCGCAGATGGATGAGGCGGCCTTCGCGCCGCAGTTCGCCGGTCTTCGAGTCGAGTTCAAAAGCGCCGAACCTGAACCCCTGGCCGGAGAAGCCTGAATCGCTCCCACTCCAAGGGACTGGCCCCTGGCCTTCAACGGACTGGATCGTCCTTATCCCCTCGGTCATCGGTTCTCTCCAGTCGTTGGGCTTGAGACGCGGCGGACGGAGAACCGGTCTGCGGATCCACAGGATTCCATTCGCCCTCGCAAATCCGCGGAAAACCCAATACATGTCGAATCCATCCCTCGTGACGAGGGGCGGATCGTGAACTCTCGGGGGCAGTCAGGCGTCGTCATCCTCGCATGGCGCAGCAAGGGCCATGCCTCAACGCCCACGCGGCCTTCAAATCCAAAATCATCGCCAAATCAACCGCGGTTCCATTGTGACCTCGCGACGTGTCGCGGATCCTGTCGGCATGTCGAGTCACTTCGCGGAAGGGTCTGGGTTCGACCTCGAGTCGTCGAGCCAGCGCCTCGTACTTCGGGATCTGCTGGCGACTTTCGAGAGGGGCCTGATCGTCACGGCCCTCCTCGCCGCAGGGGGGAGCCAGAAGCGGGCCGCCGTGGCCCTCGGGGTCCTCCCAACCACGCTTCAGCAGAAGTTGAAGCGCTTTGGGCTCGTTCATCGACGTTCCTCGCCTCGATTCGAGGCACCACCCACCTCACAGGAGAAATGAAACCATGAAACACAGGTATGCGAAACGCTTCGTCGCTCTATTGATGCTGGCCTTCGCGGCCGCGGGCTCCTTCGCCCAGACCGCGACCGGCAACGTCTACGGAAAGGTCACAGACGAGTCCGGCGCGGTTCTTCCCGGAGCCTCGGTCACGATCTCCGGAGAAGCGGGATCTCGCACGAGCGTGACCGGTTCCGACGGGACATTCAGGTTCTTGAACCTCGATCCCCGGGAGTACACGGTAATCGTGAGCCTTCAGGGATTCGGCAGCGCGAATCGAAGGATCACGGTTCAGACGGGCTTGAGCGCGACACTGGACCTGGCGCTCAAGGTGGGCGGCCAGGCGGAGACCGTGGAGGTCGTGGCGGTGTCTCCGCTCGTCGACTTGAAGAAGCGCGGAACCAGCTCGAACCTCACCACTCAGGACCTTCTCGACACGCCGAACTCGCGCGACCCCTGGGGCATCATGAATCAGGTGGCGGGCGCTCTGGTCGACCGTGTCAACATCGCGGGCAACGAGAACGGCCAGCAGGCTTCGGTCGCCGGCAAGGGCTCCTACGCTGGCGACCGCGTGTGGTCGCTCGACGGCCTCGTCATCACCGACATGGCGTCGACCGGGGCTTCGCCCGCCTACTTTGACTTCGACGCTTTTCAGGAGACCAACGCCCCCACGGGCGGCGGCGATCTCACCATGCAGACCGGCGGTTTCGGGATGAACCTCGTGACCAAACGCGGCACCAACACGTTTCACGGCGGCGGCCGCTACCTCGTGACCGACAGCAAGTGGCAGGCGTCCAACTTGCCCGACTCGCTCCGGTCCGACCCGCGGCTCCGCGGCGGCGTCGGCCACTGTCAGGCCGAAGGCGGTCCGGAAGCGTTCCGCGAGAACGGCGACAGCATCGACTCGATCAAGGACTTCGGCTTCGACCTCGGCGGCCCGATCGTCAAGGACAAACTCTGGTTCTATGGAACCTACGGCAAGCAGGACATCAAGAACTGCCGCTTCGCCGGCACCTTCGACGACACCCTTCTTCCCTCGTACAACTTCAAACTGAACTGGCAGGCGGCGTCGAGCACCATGGTATCGGCCTTCTACTTCCTCGGCAGCAAGGAGAAGTTCGGACGCGGCGTCGGCTTCCCGGTTACCGAGACCGACGACTTCTTGTGGAACCAGGGCGATGCCTTCACCGAAGGCGGTCTCCCGGGCGGCCTCTGGAAACTCGAAGTGAACCACACCTTCTCCCCCAGCTTCTTCGTCTCGGCGAAGGGCGCCTACTACGATGCCGGCTTCGGCCTGTTCGCCCGTGGCGGCGCGGACAAGACCTACACCATCGACTACGCCAGCAGCCAGGCGCTTGGTTCATATGTCGATTACACCGCCATCCGCCCTCAGACCACCATCAACGTGGATGGTTCCTATTTCGCTTCGTCGATGGGCGGCAACCACGAGTTGAAGTTCGGCTTCGGGTATCGGGAATCGACGACCAACTCGATCAGTCACTACAACGGCAACCAGCTCAACGGTGAGTACTATGGTCCGGGCACCGCCGGCGGCAACAACGTCGCTTACGCGACCCGTGACGTCAACTTGAAGTACAGCGGAAAGTACGCCTCGCTCTACCTCGGTGATGTCTTCACGAAGGATCGGTTCACCGTAAACGTCGGCCTCCGTGTCGACACGCAAAGTGCTCGGAACCTCCCCTCCGAGTCGCCTGCCAACGCGTCCTTTTCGGCCCGCCTTCCCGCCCGCGTTTACGAGGGAAGCGACACGCTGATCGATTTCACGGACATCTCGCCGCGTTTGGGTTTCTCTTACGCGCTCGACGAAGCCAGAAAGACCGTGCTGCGCGCTTCACTCGCCCGCTATGGCGCACAGTTCGCTTACGCAAACGTGACCACCGAAAACCCGCTCGGGGCCACCTTTGTCGCCTATAGCTGGAACGACCTCAACGCCGACAAGTTCCCCCAGGCGAATGAAGTGGGCAGTACCCCGCTCTTCGCGTCTGGCGGCTTCGACCCTGCGAACCCCTCGGCCGCCCGCGGTTCGTCGAACAAGATCGATAAGGATCTGAAGAACCGCTACGACAACGAAGCCATCCTTGGTCTGGACCGCGAGCTTGGCTCCAACTTCGCGGTAGGCGCGGCGATGACCTATCGCCGCGCCTCCGGTTTCCAGGCGACACCCCGCCTCGCCGCTCCCTGCCCGACCGGCGTGGGCTGTGTGACCCTCGGGCCGAACGACTATGCAGCGAACGCTCCGGTTTCGGCGACGCGCGGCGGCGTCACGTACACCACGAGGACGTTCTCGCCTTCGACCGCGCTGATCGCGGCCGGCGGGAGCGGCCGGCTCCGCACCAACCGCGACGGGTACACGAACACGTTCAAGGGTCTTGAGCTCACCATGAACAAGAGAATGTCGAATCGGTGGGGCGCACGCCTCGCGTTTTCGCTCAACGACTGGACCGAGAGCTTTGACGGTACACCAACCGGCGCCAACGGAAACCCCGGCCCCACGGACACTGAGCCTCTCCGGGACGGCGGTCCGGTTTCCGTGCTGTCCGGCGGATCCGGAAAGGCGGCGTTCTATTCGTCGTACACCTGGCAGGTCTACGCCAACGCCATCGTCCGCCTGCCCGGCGCGTTCGATTTCTCCACGCAGATCTTCGGCCGTGAGGGCGGGACGTTCCCGGTCAACATAACCACCTCCGCGGGAAGCGATGGCGCGAACGTGCGGGCCCTGGTTGGAAACGTCGACGATCAACGCTATGACAACCTCTGGAACATCGACTTCCGGCTCGCACGCAGCTCGAAGATCGGCAGGGTAACTCTGACGCCATCGGTCGAGTTGTTCAACGCGCTCAACAACGATGTTGTTCTGAGCCGGGCCCGGAATGCGGCCGCGGCGTCCTTCAACCGCATCGAGGAGTTGATCAGTCCGCGCATCGCCAGGATCGGAGTTCGCGTGGCCTTCTAGCCGCCGACTCTGTTCCAGGGCGGGCTTCGCGCAGGCGGAGCCCGCCCCCATGATGCCTTTACGTCATTGACCGTGCCGTCTCCCTGGATCTACGGTATTTTTGTGACGCTCCCGAAGGGGCGCGCATTCTCCCGGGAGACCACGATCATGGCCAATATCCTCCATGAGTTCATCATCAAGGCGACGCCGTCCCGGATCTTCGAAGGCATGACGTCGCCGGTGGGACTCGACCAGTGGTGGACTCACTATTCCTCGGGAGAGCCGCGGCTCGGATCGGTTTATGCGCTCGGTTTCGGTCCCGAGTACGACTGGGAGGCCAGGGTCACCCGCTGTGCGAAGGATCAGGAGTTCGAACTTGAACTCGTCGAGGCTTCAGACGACTGGATCGGCACTCGCGTGGGCTTCCGCCTCTCGCCTCTGGGCGACCACACGCAGGTCTCCTTCTGGCACTCGGGGTGGAAGGACGAGACGCACCACTTCGGCACGTCCGCCTTCTGCTGGGCGATGTACCTCCGCCTCCTGCGACGCTACATCGAGCGCGGTGAGACGGTCCCCTACGAGGAGCGTCTCGACGCCTGATTCTCGTTAGGCCGACCCTGTTGGAAGAAAGGCGGCGAGCGGCTAGGTCGCCCGCAGGACTGCGGCGCAGCAGGTCCTGAGGCGTCGCAGACCCTCGGCGATGTCCCCGTCGCGGATGGCGCCGTAACCCAGCACCAGACCGGGCTGGGGGCGGCCCACGCAATAGGCCGAGAGGCGGTCGAAGCGAACCTCCGTCCGCCGGGCCCGGGCCAGGATCTCTCTCTCGTCGCGGACGTCCTTCGAACGCAGACGCGCGGCGAGGTGGACTCCCGTCACCGCCGGCGCCGGCTCCAGGAAGCGGCTGAAGTCGCTCTCCAGCGTTCGCAGAATGCGCTCGTGCCTCGCCGCGTAGAGGCGGCGCATCTTGCGGACGTGACGCGCGAAGTGACCGCTGTCGATGAGCGAAGCGAGGGTCGCCTGCGCGGCCCACGGAGGTTCGGAACCCGCCACCTGGCTCGCCGCACCGAGCGCACGCGTCAACGGGGGAGGCGCCACCAGGAAGCCGATGCGGAGGGCCGGGAGGAGGGACTTGGAGAACGAGCCCACGTAGACCACGCGTCCAAAGCGGTCGATCGCCTGCAGCGTCTCCAGAGGCCGCCCGCCGAAGCGGAACTCGCTGTCGTAGTCATCTTCTATGACGACAGCGTTTCGCCGTTCGGCCCAGGCGAGAAGCGCCATGCGGCGCGCGTGCGACATCGGCATGCCGAGGGGGAACTGGTGCGACGGCGTGACGTAGATCAGGCTGACGTTCTCGGGGAGCGCCGCGATGTCGAGGCCCTCGTCGTCCACGGGAACGGGGACGATCCGCGCTCCGTACGACGCGAAGAGAAGGCGCGGACGAGGGTAGCCCGGGTCTTCCACTGCGACCCTGGTACCCGGCTCGAGCAGGACGCGCGCGACGAGGTCAAAGGCCCCCTGGGCGCCGCTTGTCACCAGGATGTCCTCGGGCCGGGCGCGGACACCCCGCGCCATCGCCACATGCCGCGCGATGGCCGAGCGCAGCGCGGGGTGGCCTGACGGATCGCCATACAGACCCTCGGCAGAGGAGCCGCGCCACTGCCGGGCGAGCGTTCGACGCCAGACGTCGTAGGGGAATTGGGAGGCATCCGGCACGCCCACGCCGAAGTCGAACCTGGGCGCTTCGGGGGTTACGGCCGGAGGAGCGGTCTTCCATACCGCGCGGATGCGGAGGGCCGCGCCGTTCCGTGGCCTCGGGCGCGCCACCGGAGCGACGTCGACGAGAGTGCCCGCGCCGTGGCGTCCTGAGACGAGACCCTCGGCCGCGAGCCACTCGTAGGCCAGGGCAACCGTGTTGCGCGAGAGCTGAAGGCTCCGGGCCAGCTCGCGCGTCGCCGGGATGCGGTCGCCCTGCCTGAGCCGCCCCTCGAGGATGGCGGCGCGCACCTGCTGGTAGACCTGTCGCGCGAGGTCCCGGTCGTTCTCCAGGCGGATGTGAAGGTCCACCAAGGAATCAAACTTGGCCCGGTCAAATTTGTCAAATTTGGACCAACTGACAGGCCACGATCGCGACAGGATTGTCTCTCGAAGGAGATGCCGATGAGCCCTACCCCCACGCTGAGCCAGGCGTTGGTCGACGCGGAGCGACTTCCCTGGATTCCGCTCGCACCCGGCGAGTGGTTCAAGCCCTTGCGGTTCCTGCCGGACCAGGACAGCCGCGTCCTGCTGCTTCGACTCGCGCCCGGGACCGGCGTGCCGCTCCACCGCCATCTCGGCGAGGTTCATGCGTGGAACGTGGCCGGCTCACGGCAGCTCCACACCGGCGAGGTCGTTGGCCCCGGGGGCTACGTGTATGAGCCTCCCGGCAACGTCGACTCCTGGCGTGCGACAGGTGACGAAGATGTGGTGGTCTTCATCGCGGCCCGCGGATCGATGGAGTACCTGGGACCAAAGGGCGAAGTGCTCCGCAGCGACGGCGCCGAGTCCCTGCGCGAGAGATACGAACGCCACTGTGCGGAAACCGGGATCGAGCCCCTCGACCTCGTGAGCCGAAGTCGAGGGGAGCGTGCCCCCCGCTAGTTCCAGTAGAACTTGATGCCGAGCTGGATCTCGCGGGGCGCGCGGGTTCCGGTGAGTTTGCCGAAGTTTCCGGTTGATGCCGTGCAGTCCGCGGCGGTCGTGGCCACCACGCAGCTGTTCTGGATCGTGGCCGGATCGAACTGCGTGTGGTTCAGGGCATTGATGAGGTCGGCGCGGAACTGGAGCCGCGTGTTCTTCGACGGGTACCAGTTCTTGGAGAAGGTCACATCCCACTGGTTGACGCCGGGCAGGCGGAAGATCGAGCGGCCGGTTGTGCCGAGCTGACCGTCGGCTGGGGGCGCAAACGCCCCGGGGTTGAACCAGTAGACGCCGCCTGCGGTGTCCACCGGCAGGTTGGAGCGCGGATCGGAGATCTGGTTGACGCGAATGCCGCGACGGCTGCCGTTGGTGGTGCCGTTGACCACGCGGGAAATGGGTGGGCCGGACCAGAACTGGGTTATCCCGCTCACCTGCCAACCGCCCAGCACTTGCTTGCCGAGTCCCTTCGAGTCACGGAAGAAAGGCAGCTCATAGACGTAGTTCGCGGTGAAGACATGGGTGCGATCGGTGCGGGAGATGGCGTACTCCGCGGCGAGGTTTGTGCGGTCCTGCGGGAGGTCGACTGCGTCGCGGTCGTTCGTGGCGTCGGTCTTGGAGCGGCTGAGGGTGTACGCGATGCTCAAGAGACCCTTGCGGCCGGCATCGTGGCGGAAGCCTACGAGCAGGCCGTGATACCGCGACTTCGCGGTGGTCTGCCGGAAGTTGATGCCCGCGTATCCAGGGTAAGGCCGTGCGGCGTTGATGACGCCACCCGTGGCCATCACCTCGGAGGGAGTCGGCGCGTTGATGTCGACCGGCTGAATGAGGTTGTCTCCGGCGGAACCGGCATAGCCGATGTCGATCATGCCCTTCGAGTAGAGCTTGCGCTGGAAGCCGAGGTTCCACTGCTGGGTCCGCGGCGTGATGAAGGGGTCGCTCGACGCGATCAGAGCCGAAGGCGCCACCGTGGTTGCCGTGGTGCCGGCGCCCGGGTTCGAGAGTTGCGCGTTCAGAACCTGGGGATTGGCCACGAAGGGCGGGTTCACGAAGGCGTTCTGGAGGA
>CAZBTT010000087.1:0-12826 GCA_964494295.1 uncultured Acidobacteriota bacterium | reverse complement strand
CGGAACTCGGTTCTGAGCGCCCAGCGCGACAAAGCGGATCAGAAGACGTGAGGCAAGTAGGAGCTCGGAACGCCTCATTCGCCGCGCACCACGACGAAAGGCGACTAGTCTCAGCCCCCAAATTGCACTGCCATGGTCAGGAGTTTCGAGATGGAAAGGTACTGGATCGCTCTGCTGTTTGTCTTGGCCCTCACCCTCCGCGTCGTTGGCGTCTCGAACCACGGCCTTTGGCATGACGAACGCCTGAGCGTGGCCTACGCCCACGGCGTGGATTTGGCGGCCCTTTGGCCACCGACGAACGCCTCCACGGAGTCGATCTTCTCGAGAAACGACACCGCGGGGGTTGCCGCAGCAACAGCACGCTCGGGCGGAAACGCGCTCTTGCACAATCTTCTGCTGCATCAAGTCTTCGGTGCGTTTGGCGTCACGGAGGCGACGGCTCGCCTGTCCTCGGTATTGTTCGGAGCGTTGACCGTCCCCCTGCTGTTCGTCTTCTGCGTGCTGATCGGCATCGCACGTCGCGAGGCTCTTCTCGCATCAGGGTTGTTGGCCGTCCACCCGCTTGCTCTACGCTACGCACAGGAGGCGCGCGCGTACGAGTTGGCCACGTTTCTTGGCCTGGCTGCTTCGATTCTTTTCGTTCTGACCGTACGAGGTCGGAGTTGGCAGGCGCAGATCTTCTCCGGAATTGCCTACGGAATCTGCTCAGCCGCCCTCATCCTCTCTCACTATCTTGGGGTTACCGTTCTGCTCGCGCACGTGTTCTGGGCGTTGCTGACGTTGCGTCAACGCAGGGCCTGGCTGGGACCCCTGCTCGGCGCACTCGTCTGCGCCGCGCTATGCGGTCCGTGGATCGCCGGGCGCGGGCTCGACCAATCCGGCCGGATGGGCAAGGTTGTAGACAGCTATCGGACGCTTGCCAGCAACCCAGCGACCTCGAATTCGTTCCTTCTTCCCGCCACCGCGCCGAATCTGGCCAAGGGCATTACGCAACAGTTTGATGGCTTGAATGGAAGTCGCCTTCGCGAGTTTGGTCTGCGTTTGAGACACCTGGTCCCGCTTTACCTGCTTTTGATCTGGATCTGGATACTGGGAATTCGACAGCTCAGCAAGAGTATCGGCGTCACAAGCTCGCTGGTTGGAGCCCTCGCACTCGCTCCCGTCTTCCTCTGCCTCCTCATCTCGGTCAAGTCGGGGCATACTGTCTTTCAACAGGTGCTCTACGTCAACTTCGGCGTTCCCGCTGCTTGTGTGGTCCTTGCGGAAGCCGTCCTGGCGCCGGGAGCCACAGCGATGAGGCAGCGATTCCTTGCTGGGGCGATTGGCGCACTCTGGCTGGTTTCGGCTTACACGGGCTACAAGGGCGTCGGCCGCGAGCCGCAACAGGTTCGGCTCTCGGCAGCAGCGCGCTATCTCGTCGCTGAAGAAGCGAATATTTCTTACATTGCTTACTCTGATCCTGCCAAGGGGGTTGCGCTCAACGCCTTCGCGGGAGTTGAAATCAGCCTCGACCACCGCCTTGAAGCGGCGATCCCATTCGACTCTGTATGTGCTCACCGCAGAATCGGCCCTGAACACTGCATGCGGATCTCCCCCTGACCAGGACCGACGGAGCCCGTCCGCGACGGAAAGGCGGCGAGTCGGTGCATCGTTCAAACGCGCTTCAACGAGTTGAGGCAACGACTGAGCTCCTTCGCGCCGCAACGCCTCAGAGGTCAGGTGTCCGAGGCGAAACGGTCTGACGAAACAGCGATCACGAAGAGCATGAGATCCACGGCGGTCATGATGAGGCGGTGACCGAGCACCGCCAAGGCCAGCGCACCCGTGGCGCCCTCGTCCGGGATCACGAGAACGGCGCCAACAAGCGAGACGAGTACCCCTTCGCGAACACCAAGTCCCGCGGGAGACACGAAAACGAGGGAGCCAATTGTGTAGGCAGCCGGGAACACGAGCGCACACAGCGCCAGCTCCGCGGTGGTCAAACGCAGAGTTGCGTGGACGACGACGGCGAAGCTCGAGCCCAGAAGACTCCACGCCATGAACTGAACCAATGCGCACTTCGCAAGACCGCCGCCCGAAAAGCGCTGCACCTGGACCTCATGACGTCCCACCACTCGGAATGCCTGTCTCAGGCCCCAGGCATTCACCGCCGGTTGTAGTGAGAGCACGGCCAAGCCGAGGGTGGTCGCTGCCGCCCATGACGCTCGTGCCGAGAGAGCGAGTACAGGCATCACCAAGGCTGATGCCATCACCACTCCGACAATTATCGAGATCGAGAGAGTCCCGACGTGGGCCTGAAAGACCTTCGGACGAGACAGTCCGTGGCTCCCCGCGCGTTCGATGAGTGCCGCAAACGTAGCGACTTTGCCGGGCACATACTTAAATACGTTGGCAATCGAGTACGCCTGCCAGAGTGGCCAGATCGCACCGGGTCGGTCATCCAGGTCGCGATAGAGCAGCCAAAGACTTGCCGGATACAACGCCATTCCCGACACGGCCAGAAAAAAGGACGCAAGGATAGCCCGGCCAGAGACCCGGCTCAGCGCTTCCGCCATGGAGGGCCAGTCGCGGGCGACGTAGTATGCAGCGAAGAACAACGCTGCCGCGAGCATGACGATCCGGGCGGCCGTCTTCAGATTCTGAGAATTGAGAGTGGTTGCTCTCATGAGGCAACAACCCTCGTGGCGAGGACCGTCAGAAGGCCTCAGACATTCCAGACGAAGAATCGATATCGACCAAGGACCAGTGTCCGCTCTATGTCGGGTTTGCCCAGGTGGTAGTGCAGAGCCGGCCATGCCACTGCCCAGAGATGCTCTCTTTCCCACGTATTAAAACGCCAAAAACTAAACCACGGCTCATTCGGCACCGAGACAATCAGTTGGCGTTTCGCGACGCGCCGCAACTCCTTCATCGCCCGCACTGGATCTCCGACATGCTCGAGAACCTCAAGCGCCAGAACGATATCGAAAGCCCCATCCTCAAAAGCCATCTGCTGAATGTCCAGCCTCTGAATTCCCTCATGAGACGGCTCCAGATCAGCCGGCACGACCGCATAGCCCCTCGAGCGCAGCCGATCCGTGAAGTACAAATCGCGACAGCCAACGTCCAGCACCGACCGGTCGCCGGTCAAGATGACCCGCTCCAACAACTCCGCTCGCGGGCCCCGCGCTAGGTTTGCCAGCAGGGTCTTCACGACCTTTCTCATTTTCATGCTAAGGATCTACTCATCTGCCGACCGCTCACGGCTCGCCTGCAACACGTGAAGCGTTGCGCGTACCTTGAGAAGCTCTCGCTCGAGTCTCCTGGTCTGACCAGACAGTGCGGTTGAAACGAGAGAAAGAAAACCCAAGAGGGTCATAAGCACACTCGCAAAGAGCGCCGGACGCCCAGCCACCGGAGTTCCGCCGAGCGAAAGGGCAGCGAGGTAGAGCCCAAGAAGCACTCCAGCCGAAGTTATCGCGCCGGAGAGGACGAGTAGGAGAAGCGTTTGCGCCTCCCCCAGCCCAAAGATGAGGTGAGATCCAATGTACTTTCGAGCCGAAAAGCTGGACTTCGCCTTCCGCCCTGGGGGCCAACGAAGCGTCGCGGGAATCTCACCAATCTTTGCCCCAGTCGCCGCCA
This sequence comes from uncultured Acidobacteriota bacterium, assembly GCA_964494295.1. Taxonomy (GTDB): domain Bacteria; phylum Acidobacteriota; class Vicinamibacteria; order Fen-336; family JAGNNV01; genus JAGNNV01. Next base: position 9,205 of record CAZBTT010000087.1, on the reverse strand, counting down.
GTTTCGAGAGAATCTCAAGATGCAGTTCTTTGTCGTCGGCCTCCAGAGGCAAACCGTAGATCGCGTTGGCTCGATAAGCGCGGGTCATCCCCGTGTACATGGTCAACTGAACCGGCATGAGTCGACGCAAAAGGAAGTTGCCAAAGCGCGTGTACAGGACCCGATGGATTGGCACGTTTTCGAGCGCACCGCCTTGTCGGTGAGGAGACGCGACGACCGCATCGTAGTCCCCCGAAACGAGTTCATCCACAAGTCGACCGACGATATCTTCGCCCCATGACAGATCACTCTCGGTAGCGACCACGACGTCCCCTCGCGCGTGCAGGAGACCCGAACGAATCGCGAAGCCGCGACCTCGGTTGCGGTTGTAGGTGACAATTCTCAGTTGCCGGACAGTCTCGGCGGCCTCCCGAGCGGCGGCGAGGCTGCCGTCGGTGCTGCCGTCGTTGACCAGTACGATTTCCCACGCGTAGGGAAGTTCGGATAGCTTCGCTGCCAGGCGCTTCAGATTCGGAGCGACCTGATCGCCCTCGTTAAACATGGGGCACACCACGCTCACAAGTTGCGGGGGCGCCGGATTCGCGTCAATGATCCGAGGGTGCGAACCAGGTTGTCTCTTGCCGGCAACTTCCACAAATCCTCCTAGACTCGTCACTGCCGAGCCGCACGGGTGCTATCAATAGTGTAGTCCTGAGGGGATCCGAGGCATTTGACTCGGTGATCCGGCTAGACCAGCACAGGAAGGGGCCGAGGTCGGCCCTCCGGCCCATCATCGCCATCGGGACCCACAATGCTACCAGTGGGTGGTCCAGCCCCCGGGCGCCGTCATGCGACGCGCACCACGACGAAGGTCACGTCGTCGTTGGCGAGATGCTGTTTCGCCCAGTGCCGAAGCGTCTTCTCGAGCTCCAGGCCCAACTCTTCAGCGGGCTTGTGAGCGTGCTTCGCCACGAAAGCCGCCAGGCGCGACGAGCCGAACTCCTCTTTCCCATTCCAGGCCTCGGTCACGCCGTCGGAGTGGAAAATGAAGATGTCGCCCGGCTCTAGGGGTATGGCGACTTCGTCGTACACGACGTTGTCGAACAGACCCAATGGAATCCCCGGGAGAAGAATAGGGGCGGCCTTCTTCTGTGAGGCTCTGAAGTGAATCGGGTAGGGGAGGCCGGAGTTGGCGATCCTCGCTTCGTTGGCCTGGAAGTCGAAGACCGCGTAGGTCAAGGCACAGTAGAGCCCCTCCACTGCGCGACGGATCAGTGTCCGGTTGGCCCGGAACAAGATCTCCTTCGGCGCCGCTCTTTGAAAGGCGCGGGCGCGGATGGTCCCTGAGGTGAAGGCTCCAAATAGCGCGGCAGGGACGCCCTTGCCCGCCACGTCGCCTACCGAGAGGCCGAGCTTGTGCTCCTCGAGATCGTAGAAATCGAAGAGGTCTCCGGCCAGTTCGCGGGCGGGAAGGAAGTGCGCCGAAGCGTCCCATCGCGTGCCTTTCGGAGAATCTTCGGGGAAGAGACCCTCCTGGATGCGTTGCGCGATCGCGAGTTCCTTCCGATAGCGCGTCTCCCGCTTCGTGATGTCCTCATACAGTCGTGCGTTCTCTATTGCTACCGCCACCTGGGATGCCAGAGGTGTGAGGACCTTGATGTGCTCATGGGTGAAGCGATTGAGTTCGCGGGACTCCAGGTCGAATACGCCGACCACGCGCCCCTTGAAGACCAGGGGCATGACCAGCTCGGATCGCACGTCCGGCTCTACCGCGATGTACCGGGGGTCCTCGCGAACGTCGGCTACGATTACCGGCTCCTTCGAACTCGCTGCCGCGCCGGTCAGTCCCTCGCTGAGCGCAATCCGGCGACGGGGTGCGATCGTAGCCATCTGCCGCGCGGTCTTGAGTACCAGTTCGTTCGCCTTCTCGTCGACGAGGAAGATCGCGAACATCTCGTAGTCCACCACGCGGTGAACGATCTCGGCGACGTGGTCGCACAACGTGTCGAGTTCGAGAATGGCGCCCATTTCCTTGCCCGCTTCATAGAGCATGGCCAGGAGGCCGGCGTACCACTTCGCATCGCGGTGCAGCGTTGCGTTCTCGATCGCCGTGGCGAGGTTGCCCGCGATCATCTGGACGAGCGAGACCCCGCGTTTTCCGAAAGTCCGGCTCTGATTCGCCTCGAGACCCAAGACGCCGACCAGCTTCTCGCCATAGAGAAGCGGCTGAACCAGGACGTGAATGGAATCGTGCGATCTCACGAACGACTCACGCTTCTCGACCGACTCGACGATCTGAGCTCCGCCGGTATCCGGATTTGAAAGCGCCTTCGGTTCCCCGGCGCTGTGCGCGAGGACCATCCCTCCCTCCGGACCGACGAGGTAGAGGACGAGGGCTTCGTACTTGACCAGGCTTCGAAGCTGTTTGGCGATGGCCGGCAGCAGAGCCTCGGGATCAAGGACGGACTCGATCTGAGCCACCGCGGGGAGAATCTGCGCGACTTCAGACTCGGTCAGCTCGTCTTTTTCGATCGGTGTCGTCAAGGAACCAGCAATGCTACCAAGCCCTGGTCGAATAGACTCATTCGCCCATGAGCACGTTGTCCCTGCCCATCGAGATCGAAGGCATCAAGAAGATCCTTCCGCACCGCCACCCCTTCCTTTTCGTCGACCGGATCGTGACCCTCGAGCCCGATAAGAGGATTGTGGGCATCAAGAATGTGACATCCGACGAGCGGTATTTCATAGCCGGTCCGGGCGGAATCCCGGTGCTTCCGGCGTCCATCCTTACCGAGGCCATGGCTCAGGTGGGCGCGGTGCTGGTTCTCTCCAAGCCCGAGAAACGCTCGCCGCCGGTGACTCCGTTGAACTCGAAGGAATCGTGATCAGGCTCCGCGCAAAAATGGGATCGTTCCGCGGTATCGCCCGTGTTGGCGGCGTGGTGGTTTGCGAAGGTCAAATGACCTTTGCTCTGGGAGACGGCGTCCCTGAACCTCAGGGCTAGCTCGCCGCGGCGGGTCATCAGCCTTCCGCGCGCCCTTTCGAAACTCGGGTTGTGCTCTCGCACCCAGGCGCTCGGTCTCATCGAGGCCGGTCGGGTGGCGGTCAACGCGCGAGTTTCAAAGGACGCCACGCTCCGCGTGTCGCTTGAGGACGATCGGATCTCCGTGGATGGACAGGCCGCGGCGAGAGCGCGCGAACCGCTCGTGATTGCGCTTCACAAGCCCACCGGCTACGTGACCACGCGCACGGATCCCCAGGGACGCAAGACCGTTTACGACCTTCTCCCGAAGCTCGATCGGTTTGTCTTTCCGGTGGGTCGGCTCGATAAGGAGACCTCGGGCCTCCTGATCGTCACCGACGACCATCGCCTCGGCGAGGCCCTCACCAACCCCGAGGCCCACGTGCTCAAGACGTACGAGGTCGCCGTGAATCGGCCTCCCGACCCAGCCGCTATCGAAAGCCTTCGGCGGGGCCTCGATATCGGCAAGGGAGAACGAACGCGGCCCGCGATGGTCAGTGGCCTCGGCGACGGCCGACGTCTGCGTATCAGCCTCCACGAGGGCAAGAACCGTCAGATCCGGCGAATGATGGCGGCGGTCGGTCTCTCGGTCGTGTCACTCCGGCGGACGGGAATCGGCAGGCTCGAACTGGGCACGTTGCCACCCGGCGAACACCGCCCGCTTTCGCCCGCGGAAAGGGACCTTCTCCTACGAGGGCGAACCTCAGGGTAGAAGCTGTACCCAGGGCGGGACGGGGGACAACAGCAGGGTTCCGAGATAGCGCGTCTGAGAAACCGCGATGGAGACGAAGAACGCCTGCGGAGCACTGCCCGACGTCTTGTTGATGCGGTCGATAGCCTTCTGAGTCCACTCAACAAGAGCAGAGGCATCGCCGCGGTAGTGAGCCTCGAACATTTCGACGACCGCCTCGGTGTAGTCGAAGCCGAGACGGACGAACGCGACTCTCTGCCGGACGATTTCCCGCTTGTCCCCCCGCGCCAACTGCTCTGCCTCTACGAGATCCCGGGCCGAGGCCTCCAGCAGAGGCCGCCTGAACATCGAGATCCACGCGTAGCCGCCGTCCCCCACCGCGGTGGTGTTCGCCATGGCCGTTTCGAAACGTTCCCAGTAGCGACGCATGGGGGCGGCGGCAGCACCGTAGAAGCGCGTGTAGTACTCGTTGAGCAGGTTGTCGACGTTCGTCGTGGGGTCGGCGATGAGGCGCGTCGCCACGTAGAAATTGACTCCCTGGTTCGCCCAGTTCTGCTGCGTCTCGCTCGTGAAACGCTCGACACCCAACGAATGAAGGAAAGGGATGTCGCGCCTCAGATTTCGGACGATGGGCCACGGCGTGAACATGAAGAAATGCCCGTAGTACTCGTAGACTCCGGTGTGGCGGGTCAAGGCGCTCCACCCGCGTAAATACTGGGTAAAGCGTCGGTTCGACGGACACTGCGCGTCATCGAGGGCGTGGACGTGACAGAACTCCCACGGCATGTGCGTGACGAGGGTCGCGTACTCGGGCAATGGAATGGCCCTTCGGGGTGGCTCCGTGTGCTGGACGTAGGCCAGGATCCCAAGCTGCTTCCCGGGGTGGGTCTTCCGGACCTCCGTGATCACTGCATTCGCGTAGTGAACGAGGCGGTCGGAGAGCTGGCCGTCGGTGATGCCGTAGAGATCATCGATGCGCCGGCAGCGATCGTCCTCGCAAAAACCATAGCCATCGTTCGGGCTGATCGAGAAGAGGGGCCTTGAGGGGTCCTGCGAAAGGTTTCGGCGCGCGGCTTCGACGCTGAGGCGCACCACATCCGGGTCCTCGCTGCACAACTGCGACGAGCCGCCTCGGCGTCCACCCACTTCAGCGAAGGCGAGGGGGTACTGGGCGAGGTTGGCGGCAGTGCGGGGCAGGATGTTGCTCCAGTTGTGGCCAAACGACGCGGTGGGTCCAACCTTCGCGCGGGAACGGAGTTCCCAATCCGTGGCCCCCGGACCGCCCGCCCAGATCAGACCATTGACGTTCTGGAACGCGGGATTCCAAGTCACGTTCACTTCCGGGAAGGGGATCGACTTTTCCGGAACGATGTCCTCGCCCAGGTCCGAAGGCATGAACCACCTCACATTCAGCGCGCGCTCGATGAAGTCGTAGGCCCCGTAAAGAACACCGCGGGCGGATCCGCCGGTGATGGTGATGTCGCGGCCCGAGGTGCGGATCGTGTAGCCGTCGGCATGTTTGATGTCGCCACTGCCGAGGGGAGCGTCGGTGATCTGCAGGCGGATCGAACTCTCGGGTTTGGTCGCCGGCTCCCCGATCTTCACCTCCATCTGTCCGCCCGTGGTCTTGAGCCCATAGACCACGATTTCGCTCGCCGCCTTTCGCACGTCGGCCGGCGCGTTGGCGTCGATCAGGATGGCGGTCTTGGTCGACCCATCATCGAACAGCATCGGGGCGCAGGCGGCGCCGGTCAAAGCGAGGGCCAGGGCGAGCGTCAATTGCACGGTGCCCCTCTGTTCGCGCGCGGGATTTGTCACTGCGAAAGGATAGCGCGACCCTTCGCCCGCGGACGTTATCCCCTCGGGCGAGGGGTGTAGTACTGCGTCCCGCCGGTGAGGCTTCGGAGCTGCTTCAGGAGATCGTCGACGTCTTCGGGTCGCTTCGAAAAGTCGATGTCTTCGGTGTTGACGACGAGGAGCGGCGTCGCGTCGTAGTGGAAGTAGTAGTGGCTGTAGGCCTGGCCGAGTTCGGTGATGTACTCGCGAGCCATGCCGCGTTCTTCCGGACGTCCGCGGTTCTGGATTCGACGCATGAGGACTTCGGTCGGCGCCTGCAGATAGATCACGACGTCGGGTCGCGGCAGACCCTCCGAAAGGGCCGCGTACAGCTTGTCGAAGATCAACAGGTCGGTGTCGTCGAGGTTCAGATACGCGAAGAGGCGGCTCTTCTCGAATACGTAGTCGGCAACCAGGGTGTCGGCGAAGAGCTTCCGCTGGACGAGTTCGCGCTGCTGGCGATAACGCGAAAGCAGAAAGAAGACCTCGGTCTGAAACGCGGAGTGGGCCTTGCCGTCGTAGAAAGGCTTGAGAAACGGGTTCTCTTCCCACTCCTCGAGGACCTGGGTGGCGTCGAGGCGTTCGGCCAGAGCCTCCACCAGGGTGGTTTTTCCGACGCCGATCACACCCTCAATGGCGATATAGCGGAACCTCATGCCTCTTGGCGCCATTCTAAGGGCTTCATTCGCGGCCCCCGCCGGATCCCGCGGGGAAATCGGCGGCGCCCCCTTTAAAGTTGACTTCGAAATGGCTCGAAAACCCGAGGGAGACAAGAGGCGGCGGATTCTGGAGGCCGCGATCACGGTTTTCGCCCAGAAGGGTTATTTCACCGCCCGGGTGAGCGATATCGCGAGCAGCGCGGGAGTGGCCGACGGGACGATCTACCTCTACTTTCGGAACAAGGAGGACGTGATCGTCTCGCTCTTCGCCGACGTCCTCGAGCGGCACCTGGCTCGGGCGAAAGAGGAGATCGCTGGCGCCCGCACGCCGCGCCGGAAGCTCCTGGCCATCGCCCGTCACCATCTGGCCGCCCTGAGCGAACGCCGCGATGTCGCCATCCTGTTCCAGACCGAACTTCGTCAGTCGACGCTGATGTCGCGCCTTTCATCGAAGGAACTTCGCGGCTACTTCGAACTGCTCTCGGAGGTGATCGAAGAGGGTCAGAAGACGGGCGCCTTCCGCCCCGAGATACCCCGCAGCCTGGTCGCGCAGTCTTTCTTCGGAGCGCTCGACGAGATGGTGACTTCCTGGATCCTCTCGCCGACCCACTACAATCTCGTCGACCTCGCCGAACCCGTCACGGACCTCTTCCTTGGCGGTCTGGATGCAGGCCCGAGAAGGCCCCGAACGAAGCGCCCCGCCCTCCCAGGAGAAGGCAAGTGACCGAGACACTCTCAGAAATCTTCTACAACTCCGTCGATCAGTACCAGAAGCCCGATCACCTGAAGGTGAAGAAGAACGGGGTGTGGACGAACATCTCGTCTGCCGATTTCCGCACTGCGGTGGAAGAGCTGGCCGCGGGCTTCGAGAGCCTGGGCCTCAAGACCGCCGAGCGCGTGGCGATTGTGGGCGAGAACCGGCCCGAGTGGGCGTACACCGACCTCGCGACGCTGTGCAGCCGCGCCACCGTGGTCACCATCTATCCCTCTTTGCCGCCGAACCAGATTCTCTACATCCTCAAAGACAGCGGCGCCCGCATCGTGGTGGCCTCGAACCAGGTTCAGGCCGAGAAAGTGCTGGCCGTGAAGGGCGACGCGCCCGATCTGCAGCATGTGATCGTGATGGACGACGCGGCGGTGATGGGCACGCAGACCTTCTCGTCGGTGCGCGAGGTGGGCCGCCGTGCGCTTGCTCTCGACAAGGACTTGATCCGTCGACGCGCCGCCACCGTGCGCCCCGACGACCTCGCGACGCTCATCTATACCTCGGGCACCACCGGCGACCCGAAGGGCGTGATGCTGACCCACTCGAACATCGGCTCGAACGTTGACACCTGCGCGAAGGAGATCTTTTCGATCCTCGGCCCGACCGACGCCGTGCTTTCGTTCCTCCCGCTCTGCCACGTGTTCGAGCGGATGGGCGGCCAGTTCGTGATGCTGAAGCGTGGCGTCACCATCGCGTACGCCGAAGCCATCGACAAGGTCCAGCAGAATCTGCTCGAGATCAAACCCACCATTCTCGTCTCCGTGCCCCGCATCTACGAGAAGGTGATGGCGCGGGTGCGCGAGAAGGTTGCGGCGGCCCCACCCATTCGGCAGAAGCTCTTCAACTTCGCAGAGTCTGCCGGGCGCGCCGTGTTCGAGGCGAAGCAGGCGGGCCAGTCGGTTTCGCCCTGGCTCTCGCTCAAGTACGCGCTCGCCGATCGTCTCGTCTTGAAAACCGTCCGCGCGGGTCTGGGCGGCGAGATCCGCATCGCAGTTTCCGGAGGCGCCGCACTGCCGAAGGAGATCGGCATGTTCTTCGGCTCGATGGGCCTCACCATCCTCGAGGGCTACGGTCTCACCGAAACCTCGCCCGTCATCTCGGTCAACACTCCCTGGAACAACCGCACGGGAAGCGTGGGCAAGCCCATCGCCGGCATCGAGGTGAGGATCGCGGGCGATGGCGAGATCATCACGCGCGGGCCGAATGTGATGCGGGGCTACTTCAACAAGCCCGAGGCCACCGCCGAGGTGATCGATAAGGAAGGTTTCTTCCATACCGGCGACATCGGCCGGATCGACGAAGACGGCTACCTCTACATCACCGACCGCAAAAAAGACCTCATCGTCACATCGGCGGGGAAGAACATCGCGCCGCAGCCGATTGAGAACGTTCTAAAGGCGCACCCTCTCATCACCGAGCTGGTCATGGTGGGGAACGCGCGTCACTTTCCGACCGCCCTCGTGGTCCCGAACTTCGAGACCCTCACCCGGGCCGCGGCGGCCGAGGGCATTGACGTGGGCTCGCGAGAGGTGCTCGTGGCCAACCCGCGGGTGATCGAGCTGATCGAGCAGGCCATCGCGTCCCTCTCGAACGACCTCGCCCAGTACGAGAAGATCAAGAAGATCACCCTCCTGCCGCACGAGTTCACCATCGATGCGGGCGAACTGACACCGACGCTTAAAGTGAAGCGTCGCGTCGTGGAAACCAAGTACAAGGACCTGATCGACCGGATGTATGCCGGCTCCGAGAAATAGGTCGAGGACAAGTTGATGCCCACCGAAACCATTCAGCCCGTGGCCAGCAAGGGCGGCGACTTTCTCATCGAACACCGCCTGCCCGGCGAGATCTTCACACCCGAGGACTACACCGAAGAGCAGACCATGCTCGCGGACACCGCGCGGGATTTCATGCGAAAGGAGGTTCTGCCGAAAACCGCGGACATCCTGAAGCTCAACTACGAGGTGATCCGCGAGTCGATGAAGAAGGCGGGCGAAATCGGCCTGCTCGCGATCGAGGTTCCCGAGGCGTATGGCGGCCTGGCCCTTGGCAAGGTCACGGGGGCGCTCGCTTCCGAGATCTCCGCGATGGAGGGAAGCTGGGCGGTCACGTTCATGGGCCACACCGGCATCGGCTCACTGCCCATCACCTACTTCGGCACCGACGAGCAGAAGGCGAAGTACCTGCCGAAGTTCGGCACCGGCGAATGGATCAGCTCCTACTCGCTTTCCGAGGCCTCGTCCGCGTCCGACGCG
>CAZBTT010000086.1:2956-12883 GCA_964494295.1 uncultured Acidobacteriota bacterium | reverse complement strand
TGCCGCTTTGCCAGACCCTGAAGATGAAGCGGTCCACGCTCGGGTTGCCACCGAGATTGTGGATTACGTAGAGGCCCCACGACCCTTGCTTCCAGAAGAACGTGTCGGGGTTCTGCGTCGAGCCGGAGTCGCTGTTTTCGTACCAAAGCTCGGCGGTGAAGTCGTCAGTCGCACCGGTGCCGAGATCCAGGCTCGCGGTGTCGGCTCTTGATGCGCTCTGGTTCGTTCCGTTCAGACACAGGTATCCCCCGAACGGCGGCGCCGTGTCCGCAGTCGCGCTTGCTGTAAATGTCAGCGGGCTGCCGGTGAGGCCCGTCGACGCCGCGGTCAGGGTGTTATTGTTCGTGCCTACCGTCGGCCCCAGCGTCCAGCTGCCGACCGTCGCTAACCCGGAAGCGTCCGTGGTCTGAGAGCCCCCAGTGAGGCTCCCGTTGCCAGTGGCCACGGCGAATGTCACCAACACCCCCTCAACCGGGTTGCTGTTCGCATCACGCACGATCGCTGATGGAGGCGTCGCGACCGCGGTTCCCACGGTTGCCGTCTGGTTGTTGCCGGCATGGATCGCGATCTGCGTCGGCGTGCCTGCAGTACCGGTCGCAGTGAACACGAGCGGGCTCCCGATCACGCCTGCGGATGTCGCGGTCAGCGTGTTCGTGCCCGCGGTGGTCCCGAGCGTCCAGCTCCCCACCGTCGCGATGCCCGAGGCGTTCGTGGTCTGCGTCCCGCTGGTCAGGCTACCCCCACCGGACGCCACCGCGAAAGTCACCGGCACACCCGATACAGGGTTGCTGTTTGCGTCCTGCACGATGACTGAAGGAGCCAACGCGACTGCGCTTCCCGCCGTCGCCGTCTGGTTGTTCCCGGAGTTGACCATCACGCTCAGGGCGGAACACGAGGCGGTCGTGAACGTCGCATCGGCGCCCTCTGCGGCGCCGCCGGCACTGGATGCGACCAGACGGAAGTGATACTCCGTGTCGCAACTCAAGCCGGTCGCGATCCCCGAGACCGGCTCCGGGAAGATTCCGGACCCGGGGCTCGTCCCCGTCGCCAACTGCCCGTACGCCGTCGAAAGACCATACTGAAACGTCGCCGTGGTGACTGACCCGTTCGGGTTCACTGTCCCGTTCAGGGTGGCGCCGGTGTGCCCGACGCTGGTTGCGGCCCCCGTCGTCGGCGTCGGCGGCGGGATGGGAGTGGCCAGCAGTGCTTGATAGGCGTTGAGCCGGCCAGATCCGTAGCGATCGTTGCGGCCGGAAACGTAGGCTTCCGGGCCTACTTTGTCCGCGGTGTCCTGCATGGTCTGCAGGACCTGAACCCGGGTCAGGGTCGGATTGCGCGACAGAATAAGGCCGGCAATTCCCGAGCTGAGCGGAGTAGCGGAGGAGGTCCCGCCAAATCCCGAGGCCCCGGCGGCCAGCGTGTAGTTGCCGGTGGCTTCATATCCGGCGGCGCCCGTGCGGTCGGTGGTCTCGACCGCCAGGCTTCCACCGCTGCTCGACGACACGAAGGCCAACTGCGGGCCGTACTGGCTGTAGTTCGAGCGACAGTCGAGGTTCGAGCTCGCGCCCACGGCGATCGATTCGGGATGGGCCGCAGGGTAACTGACGCCGGATACCAAGGTCGGCACTCCCGAAAGGAACACCTGCTGGACGGTGTTGACCTTGAGTCGTAGACCGTCCCAGCCAGTCTCGCTCGAGACCCAGTAGGAGAAAACGAGGTCGCCCGCAGGCACGGTCTTGGTGACCTCCACGTATGTACTCTGTGAATGCGTGATTGTCCCCGCCTTGAGGGCGTGGGTCAGGCACCGGCCCTCGTCCGCATGCGCTGTGTCGGCCACGTTCGACCACGAAGCGCTCCCTCCGGTGCTCCAGCCGCCGGGCAGGCCCGCAGTCTCGAAATTGGTCACGGTTCCATCGGGGAACTTCACCCACCCAAGCCAAGCCGTGTCGTCGCCGATGGATCCGATGAAGTCCTTGGAGTATTCCCACCGGAACGTGTAGGTACCCGCTGGGAGGCCCGAAAGGGTGAATGGCTTGTACCCGCTGGCACCGTTGCCACTGGCGAAGAGCACAACGGAGCCCTTCCCGCCTCGTCCCGTGGTGTTGGCATCCAGAATCGCGGATTGGATCGCGGAACTCGGAGCGCCGCCGCCCCAGCTGCTATTGAGAACGTCCGCGAACGCGGCCGCGTACCGGATGGCATTGGCGATAGCCGAGTCTCCCGCCGCGGTGCCGCCCTCGAACATCTTCACAGGAAGGATCCGGCAGTTCTGGCAGGCGCCGGTCACGCCGATACCGTTGTCGCCGCGGGCGGCGGCAACCCCCGCCACCGCGGTCCCGTGGCTGTCAGCAGCCGCAGTGGGGCTCGGGTCCGCGTCGTTGTTCGAGAAGTCCCAGCCGCTGACGTCGTCCACGTAGCCGTTTCCGTCGTCGTCGATCCCGTTTCCCGCAATCTCACCCAGGTTGGTGAAGATGCTGCTCGCAAGGTCTTCGTGAGTCTTCTCCACGCCATCGTCAATGATCGCGATGGTGATGCCCGAACTTCCTCGCTCGAGATCCCATGCCGGGACGGCCTTGACATCAGCGCCGACGGCGCCACCGCCCTGCCCCGTGTTCTGGAGGTGCCACTGGCTTCCAAATCTGGGATCGCTCGGGACTCCCATCCTCTGGAAATCCTGGTAGAAGGCGGGCTCGGCCCCTTGGAGGCGCCCGGTCTCCTAGGGACGACGCGACTTTTCGACGGCATCGTCCGTCTTCGGCCGATCGAGGCTCAGGACGTACTCGTCTTCCGTCCCCGGCATCGGCTTGAGAATGTTCAGACCCAGAGAGGCCGCGATGACGGCCAGTTCTTCTCTGGAGCCTCCGGCCTTCAACTTGACGATGACTTCGTCGGTCGGCAGCATGCGGATGCCCGTTTCGGCGTGGCGGAAGACGGGCGCCACGAATTCCACCTCATCCCGCGTCCGCAGGCTGTCCATGACGCGCGCGCGCAGGGAGCCCGCTGGAGCATTGATGCCCGCCCCCGAACTGTCGGGCAACGTGATGGTCACAGTGTAGAAGGTGCGTCCGCCGGTGCGTACTTCGACCCCCGGGCTCACGGACGACATCAACCCCTCCAGAAGTTGCCGGGGCTCGACCGCAGGTCCGTCTCTGAACCTCACGGCTACCTCCGTGAGCGACCGGTTCAAGCGGATTCTCTGTGCGCCGTAGTAGTAGAAGTCGTTCTCGTCGCTGACCGGGACCACCTCGGCCGACACGGCTATTGCGCGGACGAGCGAAGAGGGCTGACGGACGAACGCCTGAGTGTCCATCCTGCCCGAACCCTGCCCGGCAGGCGACGCAAGAACAAGCGGGATGGGTACGGCGAGTCCCAACCCCAGCAGGGCAGCTAATCGGCGATTGAGCCCACTGCCGGCGTTCCTCATGCGCGCGGCTTCCCTTCTGGAACCCCTGGATGAGCCCAGGCTCCGCCCTGGGCGACGGCGGTGCGGGACAGCCCCGCCGCGGAGGAAGGCGCAATCGTGAAGCGAGCGGCGGAGCGGCGTCGATGCTTCGTGATCGCTACGCTCGCGCGGCTCACCATCTCATGCCAGCTACGTCACGGCCGGGGACGGCCTCGGTGAAACCGCTGACCCCAACGCGGCCAGCCCGCGTTGTTCGTGCATCTTGCGCCTCCTCGGGCCAAGACACGTCAACCTGATCCCCGGAAGTGCAGCGGGGAAACCGGGCGTCCTTGGCTCGACTCGCAGCCGCTCCTGCGCTATTGAACCCTACGCGCCTTCGCGGTGGCCGGAATGAGCCAAACGCATCCCCTGCTAGTGCAGAGGCATCATCCTCCGACTGCTCCGCTGCGGTCGTAGTCGAGGGCGAACGCCTGCCTATAATCCACAACGCGATGAGAGACGAATCCTCCCGCCTCGACATCGCGCCCGCTTCCGGTTGGGCCGCCAAGGCCTGGATTGCGGCCCTGAGCCTTGTTTTCCTGCTCCTCGGGATTCGGTCGATCGGGGCCGCGTCGCCGACCACCGACGAACCCGGCCACTACCGATACGGCCACCGCATCCTCCGCGGCGTCGCGGAACGATGGGACGATTCCAAGATGCCGGTGTCGGCGCTCAACGCCCTCCCGTGCTTCGTCCTCGAAAAACTCGGATCGGCGTCGCGTGACGCCAGCGAATTCTCGGGTCCCTGCGACTGGACACTCGCGCGTTTTCCGACACTGCTCGGCGGGCTGGCGCTGGGTCTCGCGATCGCGGCCTGGTCGCGCGCGTTGTTTGGATGGCCGGGGGCGCTCGTGTCCTTCGGACTCTTCACGTTCGATCCGAATCTCCTCGCCCATTCGACGCTAGTCACCACCGACATCTTCGGCGCCCTCTTCCTGCTGCTCTCGCTACGCGCCTTCGCCCGCTGGCTCGAAGAGCCGGGCTGGCGAAAAAGCCTGATTCTGGGAGTCTGCGTGGGAGCCGCCTCGATTTCGAAGTACACCGCCGCCTACCTTCCCGTCATCTTCGCGGTGACCGCGGCCCTCAGTCTCAAGAAGCTCACACCCACCGGACGCCCGCGGGGCAAACGCGCCATGGCCGGCGGACTTCTCGCCATCGCAACGGCTCTGCTCGTGATCAATGCGGGTTTCCTGGCCGACGGGACGTTTGGATCTCTCCGGGAGCAGAGCTTCGAGAGCCCGCAGTTCCGTGAACTCCGGAAGCTCCCGGTGATCGCGAATATTCCCCTCCCGGTCCCGCGTCCCTTCGTGGAGGGTCTCGATCGAGTGTTCCATCGTGAACGGAACGGCGGCGGCTCGGGGAACATCTATTTCCTTGGCGAACTCCGCGAGCCGGGCAGCGAGGGCTTCCCCGCGTACTTCCTTGTCCTGGGGCTGCTCAAGACGCCAATCCCCGCGATTCTCGCCCTCCTCATCGCGGCAGGCCTTCTCGCGAAGCAGCGAGGCCGTTCTCTCCGCGTCGACGAGATCACGCTCGTGTGCGCATTCGGCGTGTTCGCTCTCTACTTCAGCTTCCTGTTTCGTGCGCAGATTGGAATGCGCCATTTCCTTGTCGCCATGCCGCCGCTGTTCGTCCTCGCGGGGTGTCTCGGACCCTTCCTGTGGCGCTCACGCGCGCGTCTCATCGCAGGCGTCATCGCCCTTGCATTGTCCGCCGCCTCTCTCATCCGCCACGGGGATGACCCGCTCTCCTATTTCAACGAGCTGGTCGACCCCAGGCTCACTTACCGCATCGCCGCGGACTCCAATCTCGAGTGGGGACAGACTCGGGACCGCGTGGAAGCCTGGCTTCAGGCGAACCCGCAGGTTCTACGGGCGCCGGCCCGGCCGTTCGCGGGACGCCTGCTGGTGGGAGCGAATCAGCTCACAGGCGTGGTGACGCGCCGCCGGATGGAGTGGCTTCGCGAATCCGGAAAGACGCCAATCGGGCACGTGGCCTTCACGCACTTCCTTTTCGAGGTAACCGCCGAGGAGGCTGAAAAGCTTCGCCGCGACCGCGGGCTCCCGCCTCTGCCCCCTTCCTGACCCAAAGCCTCCGCCTCCCTCCTATACTTCAGGGCATTCCAGAGTGGGGCCGTACCAAAAGAGAAGTGGGAGAAGTATGCGAACCGTCTTTATAACCGGCGCCAATCGCGGCATCGGTCTCGAATTCGTGAAGCAGTACGTGGCGGATGGCGATGTTGTGCACGCCTGCTGCCGGAGGCCTGGAGGGGCAGCCGAACTCAAGGCCCTCGAAAAGGCGAATCGCGATCGCCTCTTCGTCCATGCCCTCGACGTGACCAAGACCGAGGCGGTACAGCGCCTGGCGGGCGCCCTGGCCGAGAAACCCATCGATGTCCTCATCAACAACGCCGGCGTCTTCGGACCCAAGGCGGAGAGCGACAAGGACCTCCGGCAGTCGCTCGGCCACATCGACGAGGAGATCGTGGCCAAGGTGATGAGGATCAACGCCATCGCTCCCCTCGTCGTGGCCCAGGCCTTCACGGAACATGTGGCGCGGAGCAGCGAGAAGAAGATCGTTGCCGTGTCGAGTTCAATGGGATCCATCGCCGATGGGTCGAGCGGTCACTACGCGTACCGGATGAGCAAGGCCGCGCTCAACATGGCGATGGCGACACTCGGACGAGATCTGGAGACCAGAGGCGTCAGCGTCGACGTCTTCTCACCGGGATGGGTTCAGACCGACATGGGCGGACCCGGTGCTCCCGAGACCGTGGGAGACAGCGTGCGCGCGATGCGGCAGCTGATCGCCGCAAAGTCGCAGGCGGGGGTGGCCCGCTTCCGCCTCTTCGACGGTACGCCGATCCCCTGGTAGCAGGGCGAGACGCTCAGCGCGCGCTGCGGCGCTGACGGGTCAGGGCTTTCGAAAGTTCGCGGGTGAAGGCCACTTCGGCGATTCCGGCCTCGACCAGCACCCCCGCCACTTCGCGAGCGTAGTCGGTGAGAAACGCCGCGGTGGCCTTGGGCTTCTGATGCATGATCGTGCGTTTGTGGACGCGACCGTCCTGCATCATCGCGCGGACGAGG
The DNA here is from genome assembly GCA_964494295.1 of uncultured Acidobacteriota bacterium. Classification (GTDB taxonomy): domain Bacteria; phylum Acidobacteriota; class Vicinamibacteria; order Fen-336; family JAGNNV01; genus JAGNNV01. Next base: position 6,355 of record CAZBTT010000086.1, on the reverse strand, counting down.
TCGACCCGACTCGGGCTCCACAAGCGGTAACCCTGCGCGTTTCGCGGGGGTTCCTGAATCCGACCCGCGTAGAGCCAGTTGAGAACCGTCTGCTTGCTGACGCCCAGTTCGTGGGCGACTTCGAGTGTCGTCAAGTACTTCATTCGGTTCTTGGGGGAGAGGAGTTGGGTCGGATTCTGACGAGGTTGAAAACGCCCGTCAACCTCACTCCCATGGCGCCTCGTCGGGAAGGCGAAGTCGCTCCACCGCCGTGCCGGAGGACAGATGCGACGAGCAGATCTCCTCGAGGTCCCCTTCTGTGACTCCGCGGTACCAGACATTCTCGGGATAAACGGCCGCGGTCACGCCCAGGCTGCAGTGTTTGAGGCAGCCGGTGCGGCTCACCAGGACGCGGTCCTTGAGACCCTTCTCCCGGATGAGGTCCTTCATCAACCCCACGAGTTTCTCCCCGCCTTTCTCGCCGCACGAGCCTCGCGGGTGGTTGGGCCCGCGGTTGTTCGCGCAGATCAGCAGGTGTCGTTCGGGGCGAGGCATTCTCCAACCTTATGCTATGCCGCGTCGATCAAGATGACATCACCTCTCGTCCTCCTCGCCGGAGCTTTCATCGCAAGCGTCATCGCGTCCCCGGACGCGCGGGCGCTAGAGACCCCTTCCCTCGAGGGGGTGACGATCGTCTTCAGGGTCACCGGTCCCGATTGGGAGAAAACCGCGACCCACTACTACACCGCCACGAAGGTCCGCTTCGATCAGGGCGACGCCGCCACCCTGGTCGATCTCGCCACCGGGCGCATCGTGATGATGTCGATGACGAAGAAGGAATACTCGGAAACCACGTTCCAGGAGATCGAGCAGGCGATGACGTCGGTGAGCGCCGAAATGGAGAAGGCGATGGCGGGCATCCCGGAAGGCCTGCGAAAGAAGATGATGGGCGATGCCGCCCGCGACGTGACCCTCACCAAGGGAGAGATCCGCACCGTCGCCTCCCTTCCCTGCCAGGACTACGTCGTGGCTCTCGGCGAAAAGACCCGCATGGAGACCTGCGCCGCCCTGGCCTTCGACCTCCCCTTTGACCGGGCGCATCTGCGAAATCTGGCTCTCGTCACCGCGCCCATCGCCAAGGGCCACTCCGGCCTCAACAAGATGGTCGAGAAGCTGCGCGAGATCTCCGGACTCTCGCTTGCTTCGTCGATGGCGCTCAGCCTGATGGGCCGGAAGATCGAGACGTCCACGGTGGCCACGGACATTCGCCGTGGCGCGATCGATGACGCCCTCTTCGCGACACCTCGGGATTTCCAGAAGATCGATTCACCCTTCGCGAAGATGGCGCGTTGACGCGTCTTTCGCCTTCACCACTCCGGGCGGGCTTTACATGTCACTGATCTCGACCTCCGAACTCGCAGGCCGCCTCGGCGATCCCAAGCTGCGGATCCTCGACGCACGCTGGTACCTCGATCCCAACCGGAAGGGCATCGATGCCTATAGCGCCGGGCACATCCGGGGCGCCTTCTTCGCCGACCTCGAGCATGACTTCGCGGGACCGGGCGGAGCACGCGGCGGACCGCTCGGTCGTCATCCCTTCCCCTCCGCGAATCAGATTCAAAACGTCATCCGCCTTTACGGCATCACGACGGGCGTCAAGGTGGTGGTCTACGATGATGCCGCGGGGGCCATGGCGTCGCGGGTCTGGTTCGTCCTCAAGGCCTACGGTTTCGACGACTGCGCTGTGCTCGACGGGGGCATCACCAAGTGGATCGCCGAGGGCCGCGAGGTCACGGATCAGCCGCCCTCGATCTCGACCATGACGGACTTCGTCGCCGCCCCCCGCCCGGAGCTGGTTCTTTCCAAGGGCCAGATGGTCGCGGTGAAGGACGTCGCGATCGTCCTCGACGCCCGAATCCCCGAACGCTACCGGGGCGAAACCGAGCCCATCGATCCCCGCGCCGGTCACATCCCCGGTGCGAAGAACGCTCCCTACACCTTCAACCTCACGAAGGACGCTTATCCCGTCATGAGGCCCGCTGCCGAGCTCAGGGCTCACTACGCATCCCTCGGGGTCAGCGACGATCAGGAGCCGATCGTGTACTGCGGCTCCGGAATCACTGCGACCCACGATCTGCTGGCGCTCGCGGTCGCCGGCTTCAAGGGCCGGCTCTATGGCGGATCCTGGAGCGAATGGAGTTCCGATCCGTCTTTGCCGGTCGCCACCGGGGAAAAGCCGTGACACAATCGGACGCAGCATCGGTCCCTCAAACAAAGGAGCGCCCCTCGTGAAGACCCCTGCCGTTTCCGCGCTGTTCCTCGCCCTCGCAAGCCTTGCCCCGGCCGGAGACCTGCTGGTCTCCGCCGCATGGCTCAAGGAGAATCTCAACGATCCCAAGCTCGTGCTCTTCCACGTCGGTACCGCGGCCGAGTTCGAGAAGGAGCACATTCCGGGCGCCCAGCTCGTGGTTCCCCAGGATCTCTCGATCCCACGGGTGGACGGGGCCTTGATGATCCAGCTTCTCCCCGCGGAAGCGTTGCGCGAAAAACTGCAAAGCCTCGGAGTGAGCGACGACTCGCGGATCGTGGTCTATTTCGGGACCGATTTCATCTCACCCACCACGCGCGTCTACTTCAGCCTCGACGCGGCGGGCCTGGGCGAACAGACCTCCGTGCTGGACGGCGGTTTGCCGGCCTGGAAGACGATGGGCGGAGCGGTGACGAGCGAGGTGAAGGCGAGGACGCCAGGCAAGATCACGAAAGCGGCCCGCCCCGAACTTCTGATCGCGGCTGATGAGATTCGCGCGGGCCTCGGCGGGAAGGCGTTCCATCTGGTCGATGCCCGCCTTCCGGAGTTTTTCGATGGCACGGGTGCCGGAGCGATGCCCCGGGCCGGACGGATCCCGGGCGCCAGCAACATTCCCTTCAAAAGCCTTGCCGGGGATGACCTCAAGATGAAGTCCGAGCCCGAGATCGCCGACATCTTCAAGGCCGCGGGGGTCAAGGCGGGCGACACGGTGGTGAGTTACTGCCATACCGGGCAGCAGGCGACCCTCGTGTATCTAGCCGCCAAGCGACTTGGCTTCAAGGCGAGGGTCTACGACGGCTCCTGGGACGAGTGGAGCCGGCGAACCGACCTCCCCGTCGAAACCACGCCGATCAATACGCGCGAGGGTGGTGGCGCGGCGAGCAAGGTGCGCACGCTGCGCCGCGAGTATTCGCGGCCGTTCGTGGCGCACGCATCGATGGCGCCTTCGTGCGCCATCGCGCGATGGATGGACGGTACGCTGCATGTGTGGACCCACAGCCAGGGTGTCTACAACCTGCGTGTGGACCTCGGACTGGTGTTTGCACTCCCGCCCGAGAGCATCGTCGTCGAGCACGTGGAAGGCTCGGGCTGCTACGGCCAGAACGGCGCCG
>CAZBTT010000086.1:0-2946 GCA_964494295.1 uncultured Acidobacteriota bacterium | reverse complement strand
ACCCGGCCGATGCCGAGGCGGTAAAGAAGTACCTCGAAACCACGCCGATCAAGAACTGAGGATGAATCCGCCCGCGGCCCCAGCGGCTTCCGCAAGCTCAGCGCAGGGCACCACGTCGCCGAAGCTCGAAGCCAAGCATCTTTACCGCCGACTCGACGCGCTTTTCCGATCCATCGAGAAGGCCCGTACGCCGCGTCGCCTGGTCGAGGCGTTCCTCGACGGCGTGTTCCGCGAACTCGCCGAGCCGCTGCGATTCAAATCCGCCTCGCTCTACATGGAGCGGCCCTCCGGCTTCCGTCTTTCGAAACAGCTCGGCGAAGCCACCCAGGGCGCCTTCGACACTCTCTCCGCAGACGCCGCGCCGCTCGCCTCCGTGCTCCAGCATCGCGTTTTCCTCTACGCCGATGGGCCGAGCGTGGCCGCGGCGAAGCCCTTCGGTGAAGGTATCGCCTATGCCGCCTGCGTGGTCGGCCGGCATCCGCGACGCTACGTGTATGTCTTCTTCCTGGGCGCGGGCTTTCAGGGGGAGGAAATCGACTTCACGCTCAATACGCTGCGGGCCTCGCTTTCCTCGCGCCTGATGGAAGAGCGCCTTCAAGGCGGCCTCCGCGAGGCGGCGGAGATCCAGGCCAGCCTTCTGCCCGACGTCGCCCCGGCGTTTCCGCCCTTCGACATGGCGCAGCGCTCTCATCCGGCCGAAGAGGTCGGGGGCGATTTCTTCGACTACCGCAAGGTGCTTGCCGACGAGATCCTGGGCATCGCCATCGGTGACGCATCCGGGCACGGCCTGCCCGCGGCCCTGCTGGTTCGCGACGTGGTCATCGGGCTGCGGATGGGACTCGAGAAGGATCTTCGCATCGCCTCGGTTTTCCAGCGTCTCAACCGCGTGATCCACGAGAGCACGCTCTCGAGCAAATTCATCTCCGTCTTCTACGCCGAACTCGAGAAGGATGGCACGATCACCTACGTCAACGCCGGCCACCCCAGTCCGCTTCTCATTTCGAAGGACTCGGTGGAGCGCCTCAGCTCGGGCGGCACCGTCATCGGCCCCCTTCCGGAGGTTCGCTTCAAGCGAGGCCTCGCCGTCGTACCCCCGGGGTCCTGCCTCGTGCTCTGCACGGACGGTATTCTTGAGCGGCGCGGCCGGTCCGATGAGTTCTACGGAGAGGCGCGACTCATCGAAACCGTCCGGCGCAATCTCGGCCGCCCCGCGACGGAAATCCTTGCCGCGGTGTTCAAGGAGTGCGACACCTTCGGAGAACAACGCCCCTTCGATGACGACGCGACGCTGGTGATCGTCCGCCGAGCGAGCTGAGGAACGAGTCTCTTGCAGCTTCCTCTCTCCGCCGTCCTCGTCCTCGTCGCCTACATCGTCGGCATCACCGCTTTCGGGACGTGGCTCGGCAAGAGGCACAGCGGCGGGGTGCGCGGTTATTTCCTCGGCGGGAAGAGTGTGCCGTGGTGGGCGGTGGCCTCGTGCATCGTGGCCACGGAAACCAGCACCCTCACCTTCATCGGCGCGCCCGGCACCTCATACACGGGGAACTTCACGTTCCTGCAACTGGTCTTCGGCTACGTCATCGGACGCCTGATCGTCTCGTTCCTCTTCCTCCCCGCGTATTTCCGCGGCGAGATCTTCACCTCTTACGAGATCCTGCAGAAGCGCTTCGGCGGCGCGGTGCGGGCAACCTCCTCGGGAATCTTCCTCCTCTCCCGGACGCTGGGGGACGGTATCCGCCTGCACGCCGCGGCCCTGGTGCTCTCCGTCGCGGCGGGGATCAACGAGTGGTGGTGCATCCTCGCCCTCGGCGCGGCGATGATCCTCTACACCGAGGAAGGGGGCGTCATTGCCACCATCTGGACGGACTCGATCCAGATGTTCGTCTACCTCTTCGGCGCGATCGTGTGTTTCGTCGCGGTGGCGAACGCGTTGCCGGGAGGCGTCATGGGCGCATTCGAGAAGGCCGCGGCCGCCGGCAAGCTGACCTTCCTCAACACGGCGTTCGACGTCCACGAGCCTTTCACGATCTGGGCCGGTGTGGTCGGAGGCATGTTCCTCACCATCGCGACTCACGGGACGGATCACTACCTCGTTCAGCGGTTCCTCGTCGCGAAGTCGCAGAAGGATGCGCAGATCGGCCTCATCCTCTCGGGGTTCCTGGTCTTCGCCCAGTTCGTCCTTTTCCTCTCTCTCGGCATCCTGCTCTGGGCCTTCTACGAAGGAAGGAAGTTCGCGCGGGCCGATGAGATTCTGCCCACCTTCGTCGGAAACGAACTGCCCGGCGTCTTCACCGGCCTCATCCTCGCCGCGATCGTGGCCGCGGCCCTCTCGCCATCTCTCAACTCAATGGCCTCCGCGACCCTGCGGGACTTCTACGTTCCCTACGTCGATCCGGGAGCGAGCGAGCAGAAGCAGCTTCGGCTAGCGAAACGATTCACCATCTTCTGGGGCATCCTCCAGATGGGTGTGGCCGGGCTGGCGCGCAACGTCGAGTCGGCTCTGCAGGCTGGTCTTGCCGCGCTCGCCTATGCCTCGGGTCCGACCGTCGGCGCTTTCGCCCTGGGCCTGTTTACCACCCGCGCCAACACCACGGGGACGATGATCGGGATGCTTTCGGGCCTCGTCGTGAGCCTTTCCGTCGGTCTGTTCTCACCCCGAGTCTTTGGCGTACCGGGTGTCGCGTGGACGTGGAACGTGTTCGTGGGAGCGGTGGTGACGTTCGTGGTCGGCCTGAGCGTGAGCCCCCCCCCCCCAAAGAAGGCCGCGCCCGCCGCGGCCTTACCGTCGGTCCCTCCCCGTGGTCGGGCCGTGCCCGGTAGCGAGGGGAGGCGGGGCCCGCGCGGGGATGCCGTGCTCCCCCTGGGCAGCGGGGTCCATTGCGCGCTGGCCCGTGCGGCGGCCGCACCCAGCACGGCGACGGCACCGAGCATCGTGAGCGCGAGGCC
>CAZBTT010000085.1:0-12910 GCA_964494295.1 uncultured Acidobacteriota bacterium | reverse complement strand
CGGGGGGGACGCCGGGGCGGACCAACGCGTACGGGACGACGCTCGCGACATACCCGAGGCCCATTCCCCAGAAGGCGCTCGACTCGGTGGTCCGCCTCCAGTAGATGAGAAAGAACATGGCGATCGCGGGTGGGACGACGGTGGCATAGCCGAACAGCAGAAGACTGAGCAGCGAAATCCCTGACTTCACCACGAGGAGCGAGAGGAAACCCGAGACCACGCCATAGGCCACGGTGGCGATGCGGTACGCGCGCAGCGTGCCCTCGGGCGTCGCTCTCACGTGCGAGGGCATCCAGTCGCGGACGAACAGTGTGGCGCTCGAGAGCAGGATCGGGCCACCGGTGGAAACCACGGCGGCGAGGATCGCGGCGACCGCCAGACCGCCGAGCCACGGGCTCGTTTCCGTCGCGAACGTGGTGATGACCGAGTAGCCGGAAAGGCCCTTCGCCGCTCCGTAGCGGGCCAGGGTGAGGACGCCGATGATCCCGGCGAGGAGAGGCATGAGTGCCGCAGCGAGGCCCGCGATAACGAAGGTCCGCGGAAGCTGACTCTCCTCGCGCGCCGCGGTCGAGAAGTTGGCGTAGATCGACGCCGCGGGGGTGTGAATCACCGCGGAGAAGATCATCGCGACGATCGGCACAAACCCCTGACCGGCGAAACTCCAGAACGAGCCTTCGTCACGCCCTGAAAGGACGAGCTTCTCCCCCACTGCCTTCGAAACCTCGGCCCAGCCGCCGAAGGAGGAGGTTCCGAGGATCGCGACCGCGCCGAGGCCGAACACGATCACGGCAACATGAATGAGATTCGTGTACGCGGCGCCCCACAGCCCGCCGAACGCGGTGTAGCTCACGAGAACGACCACCGCACACGCGGTCGCTATGGGCACGCTCATGCCGGTCATGAACGTCAGGAGCGAGGCGACCACGTAGACCTCGATGACATCCACGATCAGATACTCGGTTTGCACGCACAGACTCGTGAGCGTCTGGTTGCGGCTGGAGCCGAACCTGCGGGTGAAGGCTTCGCCGACGGTCTGAAGACCGAGACGCCTGTAGGGGATCGCGAACCAGAGCCCGACCACGGAGAGGGCGAGAAACGTGCTGATCGCATACCAGATCGAGTTCCAGACGCCGCCCGTGATCACGTCGCCCGCGACCCCGTAGATGCCGGCCCCGCCGATACGCGTGCCCGCGATCGCCGCCGCGAGCATGAACGTCCCCATCGTTCCTCCGGCCACCGCCCAATCCCGGGCGCTCTTCGCCCGGCGTCCCAGCGCGATCCCGAGCCCGGTGGTCAGGATGAGATACGCGATGACGACGGCGAGGGGGCTGATCATGCTTCCAGGTTGGCCGGGAGCATAAGCCGCGGGCGGACGTGAGTCCGGGCTACTGTCCCGAAGCTACGCCGAGAGCCTCGAGTTGCTTGCGCGCAAGCGTCGCGTAACGCGCGTCTTCAAGGAGCGTGTCGGGGCGGGGCGGCGTGTTCGCGCACATCTCGAGCAGACGCCGGGCCTCGTCCCTCTGCGAGGGCTCGTGGTCGAGAATCGCTTCGGCGAGAAAGTACCAGGTCACGGGATGACGCGGACCCACCGCATGGGCGCGGCGCAGGTACTGAAGCGCTTTGTCGCGCGAGACCCAGCCGGTGATGAAGGGAATCTTCGGCGCCTCGGAGTGCAGGCGGCCAAGGAGGCGATAACCCGCGGCATCCTCGAACGTGGGATCAAGGTCGATCACGGTCTGCGAGAGGTCCTTGAGTTTCCCCGCGATCCCGCTTCGCGCCGCCGCGAACTTCCCGCGAACCAGCGCCCATTCTCCCCAGTGACCGGCCGTCCACAGGTAAAGCTCCGGGGTTCCCTTGACCAGACGGAGGGCCTCGATTCGCGACATGCCCCGCCCGGCTCTGGCCTGGGCCTCCAACCGGTCGACGGCGTCCTGTCCGAGTTTCCGGCCCTCCTCGAAGATGGCCTTCTTCTATTCGATGCCGGCGCCGGTGAACGCGCCCCGAAAGTGCATGGCCCGCATGAGCCGCGCGAGGATCGCGATGTCCCGGGGAGAGCGAGCCAGCGCCTGCCGGTAGAGAGCGATCGCGGCATCGACCTCGGCCGGGTTCGCGACCTCGTTGATGGCGCCTATCGAACGCCGCGCGAAACGGGCCTCCGCCTCCGCGAGCAACGTGGCGAGTTCGCGAGTGGGTTGCGGCGACTGCGATTCGCCGGCCACCGGAACCGGTGTGGGCACGGGCGGCGGCGTGGACTGAAGAACCGTCGGGGCGGGTGAATTCAGGAACGCGGCAAGAACGAGAACGGGAAGCATGTTCACAAGCCGTCCATCTTGCCATCCGACCAATGATCGAGCCGCGAGCCGGGGGCCGGCTCAGTTAATGTGTTTGCGCGCTTGACCTTTCATTCCCGACCGCGGGCCCTTTGTCCGCCGCCTCGGCCGCGTTCCACGCCAGCTCGATGGCGCGCAGCCTCCCGGTGAGGGTGACGCCCTTGCCGGACATGTGAACGACCCCGTTGTTCACATCCGTGACTTTGAGGCCTTGGATCTTCCTGTCCCTCTCCGCCTTCAGGGCTGCCTCCAGATTCTTCTTGATGACTTCGTCGGTCGGCTCCTCCTCGCGGGGCGTGAACTCCCCCTCCCCCAAAACGACCTCGATCAGGTTTCGGACTCCCTGTACGCCATCGATGGCGGCGACGGCCAGCCCAACCTTGGCCCGCTGAGCTCCCGTCCGAACGCGGCCGCGGAGCGTAACCACGCCCTGGGCCGACACTGCCCCACCTTCGATGATGGTCACGCCTGGTGTGGTCTGGAGCACAACGTTCGCCCGCAGGCTGAGCGATGTGTCGTCACTCACAGGGTTCGCTTTGTGCCCTGCGAGTGTGAGGGTCGCGCCGGTTCTTCCTAGATTCATTGGATTCTCCCAGACCAACGAGGAGCAAGGGATGTGCCAGGCCCTTCGGGGGGTGGGCAAGGGCGAATCTAGAAACCGCCCTTGCCCCGTCGAGGGCGTCTTGATGGCTACTTCGCGGTCTCGATCTCGCTGGCGACCCGGGTGACGCCGTCAACACCCGCGGCGAGTTCGATGGCACGCAGCTTTTCCGTCAACGTGGGCGCTCGACCGGAGAGGAGCACGACCCCCTTGTTCACCGACGCGACGTCGATGCCCTCGAGGCTCTTGACGGAACGCAAGCTTGCCTGCACTCGATCCTTGATGATCTCGTCCGAGGCATTAACGCTCTTCTTGGCTGAGTCTGGAACGACTTGAAGAAGGTTCTTCACGCTCTTGACGCCCTCGACTTCCTTGACCACCAGGGCCGCCTTGTCCCTTTCCGCGGCAGTCGGGACCTTGCCGTGAAGGGTGACCACGCCGTTCACCGAGTCAACATTGATGGCGCGCGCTGTGAGACCGTCGGTGGTCAGGAGGAGGATCTTGGCCTTCATGGTCACCCAGGGGTCATTCGTGTCAGCGGCGGCCCCAACGACGGGCAAGGCCACGAGCGCGAGAGCGAGAGTCACATACTTGATTGCTTTCATAGGATCTCCTTGGAACGTGGCCGCATCCATTTGCGACCGCGAGAAGACTTGAGCAACCGTCGTGCCATCCCCTGCCCCGCCCGAAATCTAGAAACGGCACATGCGCCCCATGGAGTCAGCGATTCACCGAGAAGGGTCACTTGAAGGAGCCGCGGGCATGGCTCTTGCTCTCGCGATTGAACTCAAAGAGATCATTCATGGAACCTGACAAACACCTTTCAGTCATTGCCCTGCATGGCATCGCGGTGGCCGACGAACAGATCGAACAGGCTGTGCCCCCTGTCGTGCAACACGCGGGCGTGCCAGGCATCCGCTGGCTCTTCCCAAGAGCTCCCCGCAGGAGAGTGACGATCCTCGGGGGGGCTTCCGCCCGCGCGTGGTACGACGTCGCAAGCTATGACCGCACCCGCCTCGACGAAGCGGGAATTGAAGAGTCGACGAACCTCGCGTGTCGCGCCGTCAGGGCCGAACGTGAACGGGATCCATACAGGCGACGGGTCATCCTCATGGGTTTCTCGCAGGGCGGCGCCCTTGCCCTCAACGCCGGCCTGCGCCTGCAGGAAGAAGTCGATGGCATCATCGCGCTCGCGACCGCGATCCCTTTTCCGGACCGGCTCCCCACGGCCTCACCTCTTTCTCCACCGGTGTTCTTTGGTCACGGAATACTCGACCCGTGCGTGCCATTTCGAGTGGCCAGAGAGAGCCGGCGCCTGCTCACCGAGAAGGGCTACAAGACAGAGTGGCATTCGTACGTCTACCGGCACTCGACGGGACGCCGTCAATTGCGCGACATCTCCCGCTGGCTGCACCGCAATTTCCTGGCCCACGAGCCCACTCGGTCGACGGTGACGTCGGGAGCCTCGATGCGGCACGGCAACGAGACGTAGCCCGGCCCGGTTTGCAGATTCTGGGGCTCGGGCTCCGTCCAGCAGGACTCGATCACTAGCTCGACACTTCCGGCCCGGGCTGGCGCGGACCCGTCAAGCTCCAAGGCGAAAGCGCGGAGCGTGAGCAGAGGTTCCTCCGACGCGCGCATCGGCTTTTCCAGATTCAGCTTGATTCCGGCGAGAAGACAGAAGACGGCAACGAGGCCGATCCTGGCCGTTCTCATGCCCGGACTTGACTGGCGGTAACAATCCAGTTCACGTCCGGCGCCGTGTGGTTTCATCCGGAGTTCTCCTAGGGGCCGTTCCGTCGGGGCAGATTCGTCAGGAATAGAAAGAGCTCGGAGCGCTGCCTTGAAGGAAGCGCTCCGAGCAACTTGCTATCGCCCGTCTCGATCCGCGTCGCCGGGAATCGCTCGCTCCACGCGATGCCAGGCGTCGCGCGCGGCGTTCCTCGCCTTGTCCCAGGTGAGCGAAGAATCGCCGCGGTACTTGTTCCAGCCGCGCGCGAGGTCCGCATCCACCTCGTCGAACTTCTTGCCGCGGTAGCGCGGGTACGACTCCCAGCCGTAGGTGTAGGCCAGCTGATAGGTCTCGTAGTCCGCACCCCTCGGTACATACGGCTGTGACGCGTACGCCTTCGCCCAGTAGGCGTCTTCGACGGTCGGATCGATCTTCTCGCCGACGGCCTTGCCGGCGAGACCGCCCGCAACACCTCCGACGATCGCGCCGCCAACCGCGGCGCCCGCGGCCGCCGTAGCGGGCCCGCCCAGCGCTCCTACCGCGGCGCCAACGGCCGTGCCTACTGCCGCGCCGACGCCCGCACCGGCAGGGTGTGCGCCCGGAGCATCACTCAGAGGATCACGATTTGCGTCAGGTCTTCTGTCTGTTCTGTCAGTCATGGTTTTCTCCTCGTTGAATCGGCCAAGGAAGTCGCGGCAAAAGCGAGAGGCGGCTTGTGGCCGTAAGCCGCATCACAACTCCGTCACCCGACGAAGGTGTCCGATTCGATGAGCATCATCCATGCCATCGCCTGCCTTCCCTCCCTCGTAGACAACGCCATGAATGGCGCAGTCAGTAGCATCTCCAGGTAGGCGAAGGACACTTAGCGACCTCGGTTCAGCCCTCTCACTTGAAAGGGCCCCCACGCGGCTGACTCTAGTCACCGGGTGAGGGATCCTGGACGTGGACCAGGCGCGGCTTTCCATGTGGAGGGACCTCGATCTCCTGTCGCAAGGAAGGCCCGTTGCTGCGCTTCGGCGCGACGAGCCGGACGGGCCGACGCTGTTCGATGGACTTCTCGATGGCGCGGAGCACACGCACGTCGGCGAGTCCCTCCTCTCCCGAGGGTTCGGGCTCGCGGTCCGTCTCGATACATCGGGAGAAGTACACCAGCTCGGCCGCGAATTGATCCCGGGCCTTGAAGACCTTCGTGCGCACGCGCCCGTTCTTCGACAAATGGTGAACGAGATCCAGGGTGGCGTTGTAGGCGGGGTCCACCCGCAGCGTCCCGCTGGTTCCAACGACCTCGTACCAGGATCGGCTCGACGCGCCAAAGCTGCACGTGAACGCGGCAAGCCGGTTGCCGGGGAAACGAAGGGACACGCTCACCATTTCCGGGCACGCTGAAAAACGCGAGTCCTCCCGGCTGGACTCCCAGGCGAAAACCTCTTCGGGCTCGGCACGGAACACCGAACGCGCCGCGTTAAGACAATAGATGCCGATGTCGTAAAGGGGTCCGCCTTCGCCCTCGAGGAGCCGCAGGTTCCCCTTCTCCACGTCCTGGGTGAAGGCGCCCGAGAACAAGCGCGGCTCGCCGAGGCGCTTTGCCACCACGGATATGGCCTCGAGGTTGGCCCGCTCGAAATGCAGGCGATAGCCGATCATCAGTTTCACCGCCGACTGTCGGCACGCCTCGATCATCGCCTCGCAATCCGCCTCCGTCATGGCCATCGGCTTCTCGCACAGGACATGGACTCCTTCGGCGGCTGCGGCTTCGGTGTACGCCCGATGAAGGGTGTTCGGCAGGGCGATGAAGACAGCGTCAACCTCGGCGAGGGCGTGATCGAAATCCCGGTACGAATAGAGCTTTGTCACCGAGTACTTCCTGCCCAGCACGCGGAGCTTCACCGGGTCGTCGGAGACAAGCGCAACGAGCTTCGAGTTCGAGGACGCGGCCGCGAAGGCCGGCAGCACCGCTGATTGCGCGAGGTGGCCGAGCCCGATCACCGCGTACCGCACCCGGTCGTGTTTTCCGGGTCGGGCCTTCGCGGGGCTCCGGGAGGCGGTCACGAGCGGGGAACCTCAGGAGCTTCCTTCGCTTCCGGCTGCCGCCTCGAAATGATCCCCGAGTCCACGGTCTGTCCGGTCCTTGAAACGGCGTTGAAGTAGAGCTGATCGCCCAGCACCTCTCCGATCAGGAACACATAGTCCCAATCGACTCCCCGGGCGGTGATCGGCGAGCGGGGATCGATGTCCCCGGGGACGAGCTTTCCGCCTGAGCCCGCCACGAAGTGCACGATTCCCTTCTGGGGTTTGATGCGTTCGTAGAAGTGATCGTGGCCCGCGAAAACGACGCTCACGTTGTGCTGCACAAGCAGGGGCTCGAGGGTTTCGCGCAGCTGGATGTCGGAGCCGTGGCGTCCTCCTGAGGAGTAGAGGGGATGGTGGAAGTACATGATCTTCCAATCCTCGGTCGACTCCTTGAGCTCCTTCTCGACCCAGGCAATCTGCTCAGGTTCGGGGTAGGTGCTCTCGAGGGCCACGAGGCGGACATTCTGTTTCGGCGCCTTGAACGAGTAGTAGCGCTTCCCGTCCATATTGAAGTGTTTGTAGAAGCGCTGGTTCGGGTCGTCGTGATTGCCAAGCGCCGCCTGAAATTTGACCTTCGCGTCCAGCAGCGCCTTGTAGGGCTTCTCGAACTTGGTTACGTAATCCTGAGGGCGCTCGGAGCCGTAGAGGTTGTCGCCGACCATCAAAACAACCTCGAAGGGAAACGTCTTGTGGGTCTTGATCATCTGCTCGCCCAGTTCGTATTGCCAGCGCGAGGCGGTGCCGAAATCGCCAAGCACGGCGAACTTGAAGGAACCTTCGCGATTGGGCATCGGGATCGGCGGCTCCCCTTTCGAGTCGGGCGACACGACGGTGGCCGGCCCCGTCGGACGAGAGATACCCGTCATGCACGCGGACGCGAGCAGGCCGAGAACAAGGCTTGACAACGTCAGACGCCCAAGTGCCTTCATGGACTACTTCCCCGGCAAAGCATCCGGAATAAAATCCGGGATGATGTGGGCGTGTTGGTCCAGGAGGATGAGCTGGCTGCCGATGAATCGGTACTCCATCTCCTCGGGTAGTTGGGGCAGCGCTTTCAAGACATCCGGCGGCATGGTCGTGCGGGGATAGACATCGGGGTAGCGCTGATTCGCTTTCAAAGCGAGGTACTCCACGTTCTCGTCCATGATCGAGCTGCGCAGATGGGTGCCGTCGCGTCCCGAAAAAACACGATTCAACACACGCTTGATGAAAGAGGTCATCTCGGGCGTGAATATGTCGCCACGCTTCGCACCGGCACGAGCGGTCTGAATACGCGCGGCCAGGGCCCGCTGGGTCTGGTCAATCTGCGCCGGTGTCGCTTCCTGGGGCAGCTTCGGCAGGGCTTTCTCGGCGTTCACATGGATGGCGACGTAGCCGTTCACCCGTTCCATGAACTCCACCACCGCCGCCGCCTCGGAGCTGCTCGGCCCCGGTGTTGGTGTCGCGGTCGTCAAGGCGGTCTCTCTGGATGCCGCCGCGCCGCTGACGCTTGCGGCGAGCGCGGCAAGACCGACCGCCCAACTGAGCCTCGAACCCATGGATTGATTCATGGCCGGCGAGTCATACAAGACCCGTGCCGCACTTCGCGCGCGACTCAATCACCTCGGGCAACGATGATTCACGATCTCGGCGCGTTTCGCCTTGAAGGCCTCCACCCATTGCGCAACGCTCGCGACCGGCAAGTCGTCCCGGGGGTCGTCCCGCACGTGCGCCGAGCGCCGCTCGATGCGCGCCGTCTCAAACAGATCGCGGAGCTGAGCATCGGTCAACTGAATCAGAAGGCCGGCGAGGAACGCGCGGCCGGACTCACTGATTTCAGGATGTGAGAAGTGGTCCTTGATCGAACCCTTGAGCTGAGCGATACATCTCCCGCGATCGTTCCAGACCGGTTCTTCCCGCCAATGCTCGAAGCTGACCGCATGTTTGGCTTTGTCCAGAAAGGAGGCGGCTCCAAACGTCAAACCGAGATCGTGAATCATGAGGGCGGGGGCGCGGCACCCCCTTGGGCCTTGCTCCTGGCCTTCGGGACAGAAGAGACGTTGATTGTCCGGTTTGCTGTCGCTGTGCTGGATGAACGCGGCGAGGAGCTTCAAGCCGTCGCGATGCGCGCGTGCGCTGGGCGGCGAGTCCGGGCCGATCTCATCAAGTTCCGACCATTTCCATCCCGAGTCTTCGGCAATCTCCATCACGCGGCCCGGCAACCTGCGCTCGATGGCCGCGGGATTGAACTCGGTCGTGGCGGGCACTGGCTTGGGCAGCTTGTGGGGATCGTGCGAGCAACCCTTGCAGCTCACACGCACCGGGAACATGCGATCGGCGTAGAAACCGAGACCCCACAGCAGCCGACTCGAAAGGACCTCTCCGTAGACCTCGGCGTTCCGCTCGCCATACTTCACCTTGATGGCTTCGCCGGGTTTCGTCTCGCAGGTGAACTTGCGAGACTGTCCCTCCATGACGGTCTCCTTGTAGTCACACGTGACAAGCGCGTCGTGTTCGAATCCGTCCTCGACGTCCGGGCCTTTCTTGAAATCGATGGATGGGATTTCGACCGGCGTCCAGACTGAGGCGCGCCGGATGGCTTCCGCCCGCTCGACTCGGGTGAGCGCTTGTCCTGGCGGAAGGGGCTTCAAGGTGCGTCCGCAGCCCCCCGTCGCGACGATCATCGCGATCGCTAGAACCCTCATCAGCGCGGGGGCGCCGCAGGAGGTCATGATCGAGGACTCTCTGGACGCGCACCCGGCACACCCTCGAGCGGCAGGCAGCCGACGTGGCCGCAGTAGCAGGTAGCGCACAGATTCGCGCTGTCAGGTCGACAGAACTCGCTGCACACCTCCCGATTCTCCCGCACCACCCCGAGTTCGCTCTGGCAGTGACAGTTCGGGTTCTCACAGATCACAGGGTTCGCCTCCCGCGGGATCGCAGCTCCATCCTTGTCGAGTCCTCAAATTCCCGGAGCCTCCAAACCCCTTTCAGGAGTCTCACCCGGTGAGTCAAGGGCGATGTTTCGGCGGCGCTTGGAATCTCATTCGGCTTCTCAGGCAAATAGGCCACGGTGCGCTCCTTTCAACATGCGGCGACGGTGCCGGGAGTCAGCAACGGGTGTGCCATGTTGACGGCGGGCCTTTTAGCGGAGGAACAGCGTTCCCTACGCGGCCAAATCTAGAAAACGGCACGGCCCAGGATGGAGACAGGGATCACCGACCGCCCTCGTAGCCGACGGCAAGCACCGTGGCCGGCGGCGCAACGCCCGCGGGTGGTGAGAGTCCAAGCCCGGCGATGTAGTTGTCAATGCCCTCCTCAACCCGCCGCGGAAACCAGGGTGGCTCTCCAAACAGCTTGTCCTTGTAGACCCCCAGCATGACCTCACGGAAAATCGGGAGAGCCACCCGGCCGCCGGTTTCCCGGTCGCCGAGCGTGCGGTTGTCATCGAAGCCGACTCTCACTGCGACGGTTATTCCCGCCTCGCCATAGGTCGATCCAACGAACAGCGCATCGCGGAATCCACTGGTCGTGCCCGTCTTGCCCATGACGGGTATCGGGAACCTCGGGCTGTCCAGCTTATGCGCCGTGCCGCTCGAGAGTCGGACAACGCCGCGCAGCCCTTCCTGGATCAGTAGCAGCTCGGACCAGCCGATACCTGCCGAGGAGATGTCGCGGGGAATCCTCGAGGCCTCATAAAGCACTGCCCCGGCCCGGTTCGTCACCCGCTCGACGATGTGGGGCTCGGCGAGAACTCCCGACGCCAACGCTCTGTAGACGCTCGCAAGTTCCAGAAGGCGCACTTCCGAAGCGCCGAGCGCCGTTGTGATGAAGGGCTGAATGGGCGAGCGAATCCCCAGAATCCTCGCCGTTCGGCTCACCCTTTCGAGCCCGACACCGCGAGCGAGCCAGACCGCGACGCCGTTACGCGATTCTGCGAGCGCCTGGCGCAGTGGAATCTGTCCCTTGAAACGCCGGTCATAGTTCGCGATCCACTTGACCGCGCCATCTCCCATGCGAACCGCTATGGGCTCGTCGGGCACGATCGATTCGAGATGCAATCCGTGACCGAACGCGGCGAGATAGACGAGCGGTTTCCAGACCGACCCCGGCTGACGAAGGGAGCTGGTGACCCGGTTCAGGTCAGAGTAACGGGCAGCGCGGTCGCGATACACGCGTCGTCCCCCGGCTTCGGCAAGTATGGCCGCATCTTTGTTGCGAAGGACCACCACCGAGCCCTGGACCAGGCCCCTGGCGGCCGGGTGTCTCTTTTCGTACGCGGCCAGGCCGTTCTCGAGCGCTTCGTTCACAATGACCTGGACCGCCCCGTCCACCGTCGCCCGAACCGCGATGTTGCCGTCGACAAGATCCTGCACGGTGAATCGGCCGTTCCCCTTTTCCCTGAGCTCATCGAAGACGGCGTCGATCACCGCGGGCGCTTCGGTTTCGACCGATCGCGGCGCGGCTACGACGATGGGCTCGGACTTGAAGCGGTCGATGTCCTTCGCCCGCAGGTAGCCGTTGCGGACCATCAGGGACAGGATCAGATTGCGCCTTCGCGCCGGGTGCGGGCTCGCTGCGTCGGGGGCATAGTCCCGCGGCGACTTCGGGATCGCCGCGAGCAGGGCCGCGCGCCCGGCATCCTCATCGGTAAGGCTCGCGAGCGGTTTGCCGAAATAGAACTCGGACGCGGCGGCCAGTCCGTAGCGCGCGTGTCCCATATAGATGAAGCTCGCGTATCGGGAGAAGATCTCGCGCTTCGCCGTCACCCTCGAGCCATACCGTTTCTGCATCTCCTGCTCGAGCCAGAGAGTGAGCCGCATCTCCTCCAGTTTCCGGCAGAGCTTGTTGGTGGCTCGTACCCCGAGGGCGAATGAGGCGAGACGCGGCATCACTCCCTTCTCGAGAAGGGTGTTGTCGTTTTCGCGGCGGGTCAGATGAGGAAGGAAGTATCCGCGAACCAGCTGCTGAGTGATCGTTGATCCACCTTGGGGCATTCGCACCCGCGTCCCAGGGGCCTCGTTCCACCAGGCCGCAATCGAGTGATACGCGGCCTTTCCAACGACACGGGGCAGGGACGAATAGTCAACCCCTTTATGCGAGAAGAAGTTCCTGTCCTCGGCGGAGAGGACCGCGTGGCGCACAATGGGAGGGACATCTTCGAAAGCGACGACGCGGCGGTACTCCCGCGCCACTTCGATGAGGACCTGGCCGTGGGCATCCTTGACCTCGCCAATGCTGGGCGGCGCGAATCGGATAAACGCGTCCAGATCCGGGAGGCCGTTGCGATCAAAGTACACACGGTGGATGAGCGAGGCGGACAGCCACGAAGGACCGAACACGGCGGCGAGGGCCACGCCCGCGAGGACGCGGCTGCGTGACCTGAGTTTTCCGAAGAGGCCGAGCGCGGCTGAGAGTCTGATGGCTGATTCCTTCGCCCGCTGGAACCAGCAAGACCCGCGCCACCCCGCGGCACACCCCTTGCAAAGGACCGGGAGGCGGTCGCCATGGAGGCGACGCCTATCTCAGGTGTGACTATGGAAACGATCGTGGCGCTCCTCGTCATCATGTGGCTTCTCGGAATGCTGACCTCGCAGACTCTCGGAGGGCTCCTCCACCTCCTTCTAGTGGTGGCGCTGGCGGTTGTCCTGATCCGCGCCATTCAGGGCCGACGTGTCGTGTGAGCGAAGGCCTGCAGAGGCCCTGGACGTGGTCGATACCGTGAACCGGGACGAAGGGGAGGTGGTCGCACGCCAGCGGGCGCTGCGCGACCTGGTCATCGTGCGGGATGCTCTGGAAATGACGGGCGAGGAGCTGCAGCGGCAACGCGCGTGGTTCGAGGTCACCCTCTCGAGCATCGGGGACGCGGTCATCGCGACCGACATCGACGGGAAGGTGACCTTCATGAATCCCGTCGCGGAGCAGCTGACCGGATGGACGTCGACCGAGGCAGCGGGAAAGCCGGTGGAGCAGGTCTTCAAGATCGTCAACGAAATCACCGGGCTACCTGCGACCAATCCGGTGCGAGAGGTTCTCGCAACCGGGGGGACGATGATGCTCGCCAATCACACGGCCCTGGTCAGCCGGACGGGGTCGGTTCTCGCGATCGAGGACAGCGCCGCGCCCATCCGGGATTCAAGCGGCCATGTCTCCGGCTCGGTGATGGTCTTCCACGACGTCACGATGAGACGACGCACA
>CAZBTT010000084.1:6354-13022 GCA_964494295.1 uncultured Acidobacteriota bacterium | reverse complement strand
GCTTCGAGTTCCATATTCATGGGGCGCACTATAGAGGGTGAAATGCCGCTCGGTTTACCCGGCCCCTTGGGCGCGGTCCTGCCGGTGACGTCTACGCCTTTGCCGGCGACTGCCTTGAGCGCCCCCGCCACGAGTTCGGGGACGGCGGCCGGGTCGAGGCCCTTGTCCTTCAGGTTGTACTTGATCGCGATCGACTGCAGCATCTCCTGCGCCGCCGCGCCGAACGTCTCGAGGACGCCGTCGCCGTTGGCGGCCACCGCCGGAAACGCCTTGCGACCCCATGCGTTCAACTGGCGATTGAGTTCGGCCTCGGTGTCGATGTCAGGCACATCGCGCTTGTTGTACTGAAGCACGAGGGGCACTTTTTCGGGAACCAGGCGGTTTGCGAGCAGGTTCACCTTCATGTTCTCGAAAGCGGCGATGTTTTCCTTCGCCATCGACTTTCGAGAGTCGGCCACGAAGACGATGGCGTCGGCGCCCGCGAGCACCACGCGACGGGTGGCGTTGTATTGCACCTGCCCGGGAACCGTGTACACCTGGATCTTGAACTCGTAACCCGACACCTGGCCGAGCGAGATCGGGAGGAGGTCGAAGAAAAGCGTGCGGTCCTGCGCGGTGTTCAGCGAAACGAGGCTGTTGTGACCGGTGGGATCGGTGAGGCGGTGGATCTGCTCGAGGTTCGTCGTCTTGCCCGACTTCGCGGGGCCATAAAAAACAACCTTGGCCTTGATCGTCTTTTCTGCAAAGTTGAACTGAACCATAGGGGAGTTTTTCGAATATAGCACGCAGGGAGAAGGCGCTCCGGACGCGCTTTCGGAAGGACCCTCAGGAAACCGCGGTCGGTTCCGCCGCCTTGAGGATGTGCTGGAGCAAGGCGGCCTCGGGCTGGGCGCCCACGAACTCTCCCACGTCCCCCACCACGGTCTTCGGAACCGAAGAAACGCGGTAGCGGCGCGCGAGGTCCGGGAAGCCCGTGACCTCGACGCCATCGGCGGTGATCTTGTCGCTCTGAATCGCGAAACGGTAGGCCAGGCGCACGGCCCGGGGACAAAACGGTCAGGTGGGGGTGGTGAAGACCTGAAGATGAACCGGCTTGTCGAGCGCGTTCAGGGCGTCCTGGGTCGCGGCATCGAGACCCGCCTCGCCCTTCGAGACATCCACGATGCCGTCGATCAGGACGCCGAAGTCGTACTGCATCGGCAGGCCGAAGAAGCGAACACCGTAGTCGATGTCGGCCGCTCCATCCGCCCCCGCGCGCAGGATGGCGACGCCGGGGATGTGGTGCACCTTGAGGGTCTCAGCGGCTTCCTTGTCGATCACGAAGTTCTTCGATTCCACGATCAGGCGAGGGTCGAGGGTCGCGAGTTCCTCGATGAGCCGCTTCACCTCTTCAGACTCCGGGTGCTGAAGGGCCTGCGAAAAAACCACGAGCTTCACCGGGTGGACCATCTCGGTAAAACGCTCCTGGATGTCCGCCTTCACCTGATCTTCGAAATACATGCTGCTCCGTTCTACTTCCGGGACGCCGCGTGATAGGCGACGAGGTTGCGGCCGATCTGCTTGGCGTGATTCGTGAGGTGCGGACCGTAGCTCTTGAGCCAGTCGCCCAGGTTGTAGGGACCGGACTCGGTGTGGCGACCCTCTTTCGCCCAGTCGGCTTCGGTGAGAGACCTCAGGATGGGCAGAGTGGCGGTGCGCACCGCATCGATCGTCCGCAACGCGCGATCGGTGGACTGAGCGTGGTAGTTGAAGATCTTCGCCCATGCATCCTGGTTGTAGCCGACGATGACCGGCTCCGCCTCGGCAACGAGCAGACGCAGTCGGGTGGCCGCGTAGGTCTCTGAGTCGGCGCAGTGGATCACCACTTCGTGAGCTGACCACTTGTCGGGGGCCGGGCGCCATTTTTCCGCATCTTCGGGAACATCCTCCCACGCCGTGCGGAGCATCACCGCTCCCTTCTCGTACTCGACGATCAAGGCTTCTCTTTGTTCGGGGGTCAGGACAGTGGACATGGGTTAAGGCCCCTCCTTGCGGGCATCGGCGATGAGCCCGAGGACGATCTTCACTGCATCATCGAGCCGGGCGTTTGGAACCAGAACGTGGTCGGTGCGGAAACCGCACTGGGGAATGATGGGAATCTGCGCAGCGGCGAGCCTCTCGGCGAGCGGCGCGAGGAAGCCTACGAGGTCCACCGGCATGGAGGCGTCGACGGTCAGAGCGCGAAGACCGGTTGTCACCTCGGTCGCGCGATCGCGAAGGCGCCAGGCCCCGAAGGCGGCCGCGGGCGCGGTCAGCGAACACTCCTCGCCCTCGGTCACGAACGCAACGAAAGCCGAGGCGTCGCGAACCCCGACCCGGCCCGCGAAGGCGGCCACGCGGTCGCCCGCGAAGCGTGGGAAGGTGGCGAGCACCACGAGATCCGGCCAGATCTTCACTTTAGCGATCGACCACACGGCGCGGGATTGCGGGTTCAGGGCCATGGCGGGGAAGCTTCCAAAAGGCATCGTACGACCGCCAGCCTTACCGCCGGAAACTGCGCGGTTTTGGATCGAATCGCGTCGCGCTTGGATTGCAGGGGCGGGCTGACTGGTACAAGCGTCTGGATCGCCTTGACCTTGAAACACTTCTGATCCATCCTTCGGCCAATTGAACGACTGGCGCGTTTTGTGCATCGCCAGTCCAGTAACGAACCACCCGAACGCTGCGGGTCCAGGCTCCAATCCCCCAAAAAGAAACCTCTATAATGAGAAACTTTGATGCGTTTAATCAGGACACTGGCCGTCGCCTTGCTGGCGCTCGCCACACTGTCGACGGGCGCTGTGGCGCAAGAACTCCGCGGCCGAATCGCCGGCGTCGTCACCGACGACAGCGGCGCCGTCGTGCCCGGCGTGACCGTGACGGCAACTTCACCCGCGCTCATCCAGCCACAGACCACAACCTCGGGCTCGGACGGGAACTATCGCTTTCCGGCGTTGCCCTCCGGCCTCTACACGCTGACGTACGAGCTTCAGGGCTTTCAGACGATCAAGCGCGAAGGCGTCAGGGTCACGCTGAACCAGACCTTCACCATCGACGCGAAGATGAAGCCGGCGTCCCTCGCGGAGACTCTGACCATCACCGCCGAGACCCCGGCCATCGACACGAAGACGACCTCGGTCGGCACCTCGTTCACCAAGGAGCTGCTCACCGACATTCCCAATGCGCGCGACGTCTGGGCCGCGATGTCGCAGGCGCCGGGATTCCAGATGCAGGGCTACGATGTGGGCGGCTCGCACACCGGCACCCAGACCGGCTTCCTGACCTATGGCGTCGGCGACCAGAACAAGACGCTCCTCGAAGGCATCAACGTCACCGAGTCCACCAACGCGAACGCCGGCTACTTCGATTTCGGCAGCTTCGAGGAATTCCAGCTTGGCGGCGCCGGCAACCTGGGCGAGCAATCCGGCCCGGGCGCGCTGATGAACATCTCCATCAAATCCGGCGGAGACAAGTTCGCCGGCCAGATCTACTTCGACTACGAAGACAAGAACACGATCGGCGACAACATAGCGGACGAGTACAAGGTGGCGGGCGGTCGTCTCAACAACTTCACCGCGCCGTCGATCCGCGACCCTGCCACCGGGCAACTCCTCGGCCTTCAGTCGGGCAACCCCATTTCGAAACAGTACGACTTCAATGTGGGCATCGGCGGCCCCATCATCAAGAGCAAACTCTGGTTCTTCGCGAGTTACCGCGATAACAACCAGTACCGCACCATCCTTGGCCTGCCCGGCGAGGAGGCGCAGAGCCAGCTCGAGAACATGACCGCGAAGCTCACCTATCAGATCAACGCCAAGAATCAGTTGATCGGCTTCTTCAACGAGCGCACGAAGCTCCAGCCCCTGCGCGAACTGTCCCTCACCACGCCGGTTGAAGCGGCCTACTGGCAGGCCTCCAAGAACCGGCCGGTGAAGCTCGAGTGGACCTCTGTCCTCTCCGACCGGGCCTTCCTCGACCTTCAACTCTCCCACTGGCGCAACGCGTTCCCGCTCTTCCCGACCGCCACCCAGTCCTCGAGCACCGAGGGCGTGGGACCGGCGCGGCTCGACAGCGCCACCGCGCAGCTTTCGGGCGGCAACAACGCTTATCAGGATCAGCTCCGGAACAAACCCCAGATCACGGGCAGCCTCGCTTACTTCGTCGACAGCTTCGGCCCGGGAAATCACAACTTCAAGCTCGGCTTTGAATGGCAGCGGGACCGGAAGGAGTTCCTCTCCTTTCAACCGGGGAACGTCTTCTACCGCGACCGCAGCGGCGCGCTCGCCGAGGTGGACATCTGGAACACGCCCAACAACTCGGTGAACGACGCCACCAGCACGGCGGCCTACTTGAACGACACCTGGGCCATCAACAACCGGCTGTCCGTGAACCTGGGCCTGCGTTTCGACAAGTACGTCCTCGGCTGGCCCGAGCAGACCATCAAGCCCGAACTCGGCCCCGTCTTCGCAAGCTCCACCGACACCACTCTCAAGACGTTCCTCTCCGAGCGCACGGTGGCCGCATCCGATCTCATCACGTTCAACTCGTTCAGCCCTCGCGTGGGCTTCGCGTGGGACATCACCGGCAGGGGAAAGACGGTTCTCAAGGCGTTCGCGGGCAAGTACTACTACAACCCGAGCGCCGACGTCACCGACCGCGAGAACTCGGTGGGCCGCGCGCAGCGCCGCTATCGGTTCCTCTCCTGCACCGCCGGACAGACGAGCGGTTGCGACGTCAACAACAACCGGCTCCTCGATGGACCGAACGAGTTGGGCGGGTTCCTGACCGCGACGGGTGGCGCGGGATCGGTAAAGATCGATCCGAACATCGACCATCCCTATGGTCTCGAGTTCTCGGCCCACCTCGAGCACGAACTCATCCCCGCGGTCTCCGGTCGGGCCTCGTACGTCTTCAAGGGAACCCGGAACGAGTGGGCTGAGATCGACACCACCCAGGTGGGCGCTTATACCAACTCCTTCTCGTACGTGGACGCGGGCCCCAACGGTACCCGCGGCGATGCGGACGATCAGACCATCGTGCTCAACGACCTGCGCGCGACTCCGGCCACGGTGGGGTCGAACCGCATCTACGGAAACCCGGCGGACCACGGTCTCCCGTCCTTCGACGGCGATTACCACACCGTCGAGTTCGCGATCAACCGTCGGCTCAAGGACAAGTGGATGCTGCTCGCCTCCTTCGAACACACCTGGGCCGAGGATTTCCGCAGCCCGGTGCAGGCGTCCACTGCCAACCTCGGCACCGTGCGGCAGGCCACGGCGTTCCTGTGGCAGCCGAACCAGCGCCGCTTCGGCCGCGAGCAGTCGACCTTCT
Organism: uncultured Acidobacteriota bacterium; assembly: GCA_964494295.1. GTDB lineage: Bacteria > Acidobacteriota > Vicinamibacteria > Fen-336 > JAGNNV01 > JAGNNV01. The sequence continues at coordinate 7,673 of CAZBTT010000084.1, read as the reverse complement.
GGAACTTCAAGGTGCTGGGTCGCTACGAGCTGCCGTGGGACCTGGCGGTCGCGGGCTCCTACAAGCTCCAGAGCGGTTTCCAGTACGGCCGTTACGCTTCTGTCGCATTGCCCAACGCGGGCGCGCAGAACATCGCGATGGAATCGGTAAGCGCGAACCGGGCGCCGAACGTCGGAATCCTCGACCTTCGCGCTGAGAAGGCGATCAAGTTCGGCGGCTCACGCAAGATCACGGCGATGGTGGATGTCTTCAACGCTCTCAACAGCGATGTGGTCACGAACTTCCGCACGATCAGCTCGGTCAGCACGCCGACAAGCCCGAACCGCTATCGCGAGTTGATCGCTTTGCTCGATCCGCGGATCGTCCGTTTCGGCGTACGTCTCGATTTTTAGGTGATAAGCGGCCCGAGGCGACTCGGGCGTCGAAACGAAGGCGCGGGGGAAATCCCGCGCCTTTCGTCTTTCCAAGGATCCAAGTTTCCCGAGTCCGAATCCAATCCGCCCGTGGCGTCGGCACACGAACGAATATTGGAAAAACACGACTTAGACCCTTCCGGTCTTCTTGAATCGGCTGTTGCCCTGTGGCACGCAACTTGTTATAAGGACCAGACAATTCGCCAATCGGCCTCTTGGCTGACGTGGCTAAGAAGCCCCGGCGGGTGGGGACGGAGGGTCCCCTCTCGCTGGGCAAATATCGCATTCAGACGGGCGTATCTGCGTGCCCCAATCTGAAAACAAAGACCTCTAGGAGGGTTTTAAGTTGAAGAATCGTTGGCTTGCAGCGTTATTGGTTTTGATCGTGGTCGCGAGCGCTTCGCCTGTGTTCGCACAAGGCGGAGCCGGATCCACGGGCAGCATTCAGGGCACGGTGACGGATGAAAGCGGCGGAGTGCTTCCGGGCGTCACCGTCACCGCTTCGGGCGAGTCCTTGATGGGCGTCCGCACCGACACCACCAACGCCCAGGGCGTCTACCGTTTCCTGGGACTCCCCGCCGGCACCTACAAGGTTTCCTTCGACATGCCGGGTTTCGGAAAGGTGGAGCGCAGCGGCGTCCGTATCGGTATCGGGTTTACCGCGACGGAAAACGCCAAGCTCAGCGTCAAGAGCCTGTCGGAAGCCGTTGAGGTTGTCTCCAGCGCCGCCGCGATCGACACCACGGCGACCCGCGTGCAGACCAACTACGACAAGGAAACCCTCGACGCCCTTCCGAACGCGCGCGACATGTGGTCTCTCCTTCAGACCACTCCTGCCGTCACCATGAACCGTTTTGACGTCGGCGGTTCCACCGCGGGCACCCAGACCACCTACGTGGCCTACGG
>CAZBTT010000084.1:0-6254 GCA_964494295.1 uncultured Acidobacteriota bacterium | reverse complement strand
GTTTTGACGTCGGCGGTTCCACCGCGGGCACCCAGACCACCTACGTGGCCTACGGCGCGGGCGGCCAGAACCGTCCCCTGATCGAAGGCATCAACACCACGGAGGGCACATCGGCGGCCGGCTTCTACTTCGACTACGGCTCCTTCGAAGAGGTCTTCATCGGCGCGGCCGGCAACTCGGCGGAAATGCCGAGCGGCGGCGTTCTGACCCAGTTCATCGGCAAGTCCGGCGGTAACAAGCTCTCCGGTGAGCTGTACTACGAGAAGGAATTCGAGGGCCTCCAGAGCCGCAACCTGACTCAGGACCAGTTGAACCGCGGCGCCGCCAACCTTGGCGCACGCGCGATCCGCGAACTCGGTCTCAGCCGCAAGGACGGCAATACCCTTCTTGACTACAAGAACCTCAACGCCAGCATCGGCGGTCCGCTGGTGAAAGACAAGCTGTGGGCGTGGGCGGGGTACCTCAACCAGGAGAACATCGTGTACCAGCCTGCTTCAGGCGCGATCCTGGACGGCACCGAGTTCAACACCAAGCTGATCAACTACACCGGCAAACTGACCTACCAGATGACCCAGCGCGACAAGTTCATCGCGTACACCCAATACGGTATCAAGAAGCAGCCCTTCCGGACCGACACCGCGACCGGTGTCGCTGGTCAGCACCTGACTTCCGACTCGACGCTCAACCAGGATTCGCCTTCCTGGGTGGCCAAGCTCGAGTACAACCGCACGGTCGGCGCGCGCGGCTTCTTCGAGGTCCGCGCCGGTGAATTCGGCTACAACTTCGCCCTGGTCGGCAACAGTGACGGTCCCCGTCGCGAAGACCTGGTCACCGGCGAAATCACCGGTGGCGGTCGCGACTGGCGGCTTGATCGCCGACGCAAGCAGTTGCATGGCGCCTACACCTTCTATGTGGACGACGTCCTTGGCGGGAACCACCAGTTCAAGACCGGCGGCGAAATCCAGCACGAGACCGGCACCACGTTCTGGAACAAGTTCTACACCAACAATCACTACGTAACCTTCAACAACGGCGTCGCAAACACCGTGGTTCAGGGCGCGGAAGTGGCCTCCACCAGCGGTCTCCGCAACTATGGTTTCTTCGTCAGCGACACCTTCTCGCGAGAGAAGTTGACCTTGAACCTGGGTGTCCGCTACGACCGCTATCGCACCTTTATTCCCGCCCAGGAGCGACTCGCGTCGACCTTCGCGGTGGCAGCCACGTTCGCGGCCGTCGAGGAGATCAAGTCGTTCAACCACATCACTCCTCGAATCGGCGTGATCTTTGATGTGTCCGGAAACGGCAAGACGGTTCTGAAGGCGAACTACGGCCGGTACTACTTCAACACCGGCGTGGCTTTCGCGGACGCGGCCAACCCGAATACCGCGGGTCAGACGCGCACCTATGCCTGGACCGACCGGAATGGCGATCGCCTGTGGCAGCCGGGTGAAGAGGGCACGCAGCAGTCGAACTTCATCACTGCGGGCGACAGCGCCTTCAACCCCAACAACTACTTCGATCCGAACCTCAAGAACTCGTTCTCTGATGAGCTGTCCCTTTGGTTCGAGCGGGAGCTGCCCGGGAATATCGGCGCACGAGTCGGTTTCGTGCGAAAGATGGACCGCAACGGTTACCAGCGCGAGAACGTGAACCGCCTGCGCTCCAACTACACCACGCCGGCCACCATCACGGACTTCGGTCGTGACGGCCTCACCGGCAGCGACAACGTCCTGATCCCGGTCATGGCCTACACGGGCGCCCTGCCCGCGGCGAGAAACCTCGTCGTCAACCCCGAGGGCTTCGAGGCCAACTACAACTCCGTCGAGATCGCGGCCAACAAGCGCTTCAGCGGCAAGTTCAGTCTGAACTCGTCGGTGATCTTTACGAATACACAGGAGTGGGCCACCTCCTACTTCGGCGGCGGCAATTGGGGCAGCAACGTCGGATTCGCCGCCGGAAGCGCCAGCCTGTTCTCTGGATTCGGCGGGGCGGGATTCCCGACCACACCGAACGATCAAAAGGAACAGACGGACTTCTGGACCTACAACTTCAAGATGTCGGGCACGGTCGAACCGGGCTGGGGACTTCGTGTGACCCCGGTGTTCCGCTATCAGCAGGGCTACCCCTACGCTCGCGGCGTCACCGGTACGCTCAACTACGGCGCGCAGGCGGTTCAGGCCGAGCCTCTCGGCACCTTCCGTCTCGAGAATGTCATGCAGCTCGATTTCCGTCTCGACAAGCGCTTCAAGCTGACGGATCGCATCACCCTTTCTGCCATGGTGGATGTGTTCAACGCGCTCAACGCGAATACCGAGCTGAACATCCGCCACACCACCGGCCGCCTGACCATCAGCGAGACCAGCCAGAGCATCGCCGCGTTCCAGACGCCGATCACGATCCTTCCGCCGCGGATCGCCCGGTTCTCGGCTCGCCTGAGCTGGTAGTTGGCTAGCCACACCGTCAGGCGCAACGCATAGCGCCTGAGCCGCAAAAGGGGGCCTCTTCGGAGGCCCTCTTCTTTTTGCCTTGGATTCCCGTGCGGACCGCCGACTATGATCCCTCCCCTTGTGAAGTCCCTGTTGAGCGCGTTCCTTCTGCTGGTGCCAACCTGGGCCGCGGCCGCGACGATCCCCCTCCGAGTCGACCGGGTCAGCCACGACGTTCCCGTGACCGTCGGCGTGCCCTTTCCCAAGGGCGCTCTGCTTTCGCCCGACCATGTGCGGGTCCTCAACGAGCGGGGAGGGGAAGTCCCTTCTCAGATCACGGAAGTGACATCCTGGGCGCCCGCGAGCCCGAGTCTTCAGTGGATCTGGGTGGATTTCATCACCGAAGGCTCCGCGCGATACCAGCTCGAATACGGGCCGAAGGTCCAGCGGAGCGCGGCGTTGCCCGATTCGCTTCGCATCGTGAACTCACAGCGGCTAAACGGTGGTGTCGAGGTGGACACCGGCGCGATCCGTTTGCGGGTGGTGCGAGGGGAAGGCGGCTTCATCGAGGAGGCCGAAGTTCAAGGCGCGGCCGGCCCGATCAAAGCGCTCAAGTCGCCGGGAGGGCGCGGCTCGTTCCTCGACCTCCTCGACGACCAGGGACGCGACGGCTCCCGTGCCGTGGTGACGTTCACCGGCATCGAGAAGGGCAGTGGCCCGCTCCACGCCATCATCCGCGTGGAAGGCGAGTACCGATACGCCCGCGCAGACAATCGACCCGCCCCATTCGTCACGCGCATTCACGTCTGGGCCGGCAAACCCTGGGTCAAGGTCCTGCACACGTTCGTGTACACAGGATCTCCGGACAAGAGGCGAAAGCAGGACGGCCAGCACGCGCACATCGCGACCAAAGGGGCGCCTCTGCTCGTCGAAGATCCAAAGGACGAAGGCTTCGTACAAGCCGACGATCGAATCGCTGCGGCGGGAATCACGCTGGCCCTCGCCGAAACACCGCGAGTCGTCCGCACCTCTACCCTCGAGGGCCCCTGGTGGCGGCCCGGAGAAGAAACCCGTGCCGAAGTGTCGATCCGCAGCCTGCCCGTCTCGCTTCTTCAAACCGGCCCGAAGCCCAATCGAATGCCGCCGGCGCCCGAATCCACGGGGAGCACACGCATCGGCGGCTTCCTCGCATCCTTGACCGAGGGCGGAACTGAAATCCAGTCGAAGGAGCGCGCGCCCGGATGGTTCGCGGTTGAAGGCGAGCGGGTTGGCGTCGCCGCTGCGTTCAAGGACATTCTTCAGGAGTTTCCGAAGAGCTTCACCGCAAGTCCTTCGGGCGCCCTCATCGCGTCGATCTGGCCGGACAGTGTCGAGCCCATGTCCTTCGCGCGCTACTCCCTCAAGCCCGAGATCGAAGAGGGCATCGAGACGATGGAGAACGGAGCCACGGGAGTCGCGAAGACCACCGAACTCTCGTTCAGCCTGCATCGCAGCGGCGAAGGAGCCGGAGCGATCCGACAGGCTCGCGCGCTGGTGGATCCTCCGGTGGTGTCAGCGCCGCCTCGATGGTACGCATCGTCCGGAGTTTTCGGCCCGATGGCGCCGCGCTCCGAGGCCAATCCGGATCTCGAAAGGGCGCTCGACACGAAGTTCGACTGGTGGCTCTTCAACCAGAGTTTCGTGCCGTGGTACGGCATGTGGGACTACGGTGACGGGAAACTGAGCTTCGATGCCGACACCTCCGCCTGGGACATATGGGGCAACAACGAACCGGCCCAGGATCTCCAGCTCTGGATGCAGTTCGCCCGAACCGGCGAGAGCCGATTCGCCCGCGCGGCCCAGGCCCTCTCCCGCCACAGCATGGACGTCGACAACATCCACTGGCCGGCGTCTCCGCCCTATCGCGGCGACACCAACACCTCCACCGACTACTGGAAGACGCTCAACGCGAAAGAAGGCTCACCCTACATTGGCCTGGGTCGACGGCATGGCGCCCAGCACTGGCTGAAGACGCTCTCGGCCCACGTCTGGGTCGCAGGGTGGCTCGCGGACTATCACCTGACCGGCGATCACCGCGGCCTCGACATGGCGATACAGACCGGCGACATGCATCTGCGAACCATCTTCGGCGAACACGATCTCACCGGACGTCGGCTGTACCTGTCGATCTGGAACCTGAGCGAGGTGTGGAACGCCACCAAGGACCCCCGCTACAAGCGGGAACTCGACGTTCGCCTGGAGAAGCTTCTGGCCCTTCAGCGACAGCAGGGAGACAACCTCGTCGTCGAGCGCTACGGCTACTCGCACAATTACGTTATTCGGGGCATCGATCGTTTCCTCGCAATCGATGACAACGAGACCACTAAGCGCAATCTCGAAGCCGCGATCGTCCGGCACGCTCGACGGGTCCGCGACGTGCCTCCTCTCAATCACCAGATGGAGTCGTATCTCTCGAGCCTTGGCGCGCTCGTCGCTGGCTACAACCTCACTCAGGACCCGGGGATGCTGAAGGAGATGAAGAAGCGCCTGGAGATACTGAAGCTCGATCCCCTGGGCCTCTCGATAACCGCGAATGCGAAACAGACCGACCTCGCGGCCGCGATTGAGAAAGCGGCCCATCTTCCAAGCGACCCCGCGAGACCGAAAGAAAGAGCCCTTTGGGCGGCCACCAACGGCCTCCGCGTCTTCGGCTGGACCCACGCCTTCACGCTGCCCTACGCGCTCAAGACTCTGGAGGACGTCGAGCTCAGGAGTCGGCCTCCCCTCGAGAAGCCCGCGAGCACGCGCTGATGCGCCCGTTCGCGAGTGCGCTCGACCATCTCCTGATCGGCGCGCCCACGCTCGAAGACGGGATCGCCTGGTTCGAGGACCGCACCGGCGTCCGCGCCGCGAAGGGCGGCGCTCATCCGGGGCTTGGGACATGGAATGCCCTCGCCTCCCTCGGTCCGGCGCAGTACGTCGAGGTCATCGCCCCGGACCCGAGTCAGCCCGGGGTCGACACCTTCTACGTGCCGGGTCTGCATGACTTCAAGGAGCCTCGAATCGCGACGTGGGCTGCGCGCACTGACGAACTGCGGGCGCGTTTCACGTCAGGTCTGCCGGAAGGATTCGTCTGCGAACCGGCGCGATCAGGTTCTCGCGTTCGGCCCGATGGGACGCGCCTCGCCTGGTCGCTGGCGTTTCCGAGGGACGCAGGCCGGGGAAACTTCGACGGTGCGATTCCCTTCTTCATCCAATGGGAGGCCGGATCGCCGCATCCCGGTCTCTCGGCTCCTTCGGGCCTGCGCCTGCTATCGATGTCAATCGGTCACCCGTCGTACGCGGAGTTGAACGAGGCGCTCCGCTTTCTTGGAATCGAGGGAGCGGTTCGTGACGACACGACGCCCTCGATCCAGGTGAAGCTCGACACGCCCAGGGGCGTGGTGGTTCTTTAGCCCCTCGTCAAAGGCGTCAGCGCAGGACGACCTTCCGGCGATCCGTTCCGCCCTTCTCGGAAACAACGACGATCTCAATCTCCCCCGCGACCGTCGCTCCCGACTTGACCACCCAGGACGCGGTGGCGGTGTTGGCAGCCGGCTCGGATGCCGTGATGTTCCGGCGACCTGCGATGTGCCCGAGGGTGACCACCGCAGGACCATCGACGACGGTCGCGTTGCCGAGTTTCAAAGACGCGCGAACCGGTTTCGCGAGCTCGGCCACGATGGCGCGTCGCGTGATGTTCGTCGGCATGAAGCCCGTGTTCTCGACCACGGCATCGATGCGGAAGAGTCCGCCGCCCAGCGCGGTCGCTTTCGCATCCTTGATCGCGACGAGCGGCGACACCATCGC
>CAZBTT010000083.1:0-13039 GCA_964494295.1 uncultured Acidobacteriota bacterium | reverse complement strand
CCTACCTCGGCGTGCACGTGGTCGAAAGGGGGGTCATCTTCGTCGACCTCTCGCTCGCGCAGATCGCGGCGCTTGGGAGTACGGTCGCCCTGCTCCTCCCTTTCACCGACGGAGATCCCCACGGCCCCTGGACCTACTGGATCAGTCTGCTCTTCACGTTCATCGGAGCTGCGATCTTCGCGTCCATCCGGTCGAAGAAAGCGAGGATCCCGCAGGAGGCGATCATCGGAATCTCCTATGCGGTGGCCTCGGCCGCGGCCATCCTGGCCATGAGCAAGGCCACCTCGGAGAGCGAGCACCTCAAGGACATGCTCGTCGGCAACATCCTCGCGGTGTCCTGGCCCGAAGTCCGGAACACCGCTGTTCTGTATGCCGCCGTGGGCCTTTTCCACTACATCTTCCGGCGGCAATTCCTCGCCATTTCGATGGATCACGACAAGGCGGAGGCGAGCGGGCTCAACGTGCGCTTCTGGGACTTTCTCTTCTACGCCTCTTTCGGCTTCGTGGTGACATCCTCCGTCTCGATCGCCGGCGTGCTGCTCGTGTTTTGCTACCTCATCGTTCCGTCGGTGGCGGCGATGCTGTATTCCCAAGACATCGGGAAGCGCCTCGCGATCGGGTGGACCATGGGGACCATCGTTTCGGCCCTGGGTATCTACCTCTCGGTTCTGCTGGACCTGCCCACCGGAGCCGCCATGGTGTGCACCTTCGGGCTGGTCCTCATCCTGATGGCCCTCGTCAAGCCCCTCATCGTGCGCGCCTAGCCGGAGCCGCGTGCCGGCCGCGCGCGGCGCGATAACCTCGGCGCATGATCCACCTTGACCGAAGTCCGTTTCGCCCGGGCCTGCTCGAAGACCGAACGCTATTGATCACGGGAGGCGGCACCGGCCTCGGCCGATCCATGGCGCTCAAGTGCGCGGGCCTTGGGGCGCGGGTCGCGATCGTGGGCCGTCGCGAGGATCCGCTTAAGGCCACGGTCGACGACATCGGAAGAGTGGGCGGCAAAGCGGCGTTTTCGACCTGCGATGTCCGCGACGCGGCCTCCGTGCGCGCGGCGTTCGACGAGGTGGAGGGCGCGCTTGGTCCCATCAACGCCCTCATCAACAACGCGGCCGGCAACTTCCTCTGCGCGTCCGAGGACCTCTCCGACAACGCCTTCGACGCGGTAGTGAAGATCGTCCTGTATGGGACTTTCAACTGCACGCGCGAACTCGGCAAGCGTCTCATCGACCGGAAAGGCGAGGGGAACATCCTCTCCATCGTGACGAGCTATGCGAAGACCGGATCGGCCTTTGTCCTGCCCTCGGCCTGCGCCAAGTCCGGGGTTTTGTCGATGATGCAGTCGCTCGCGGTCGAATGGGCGGCCTACGGCATTCGTCTCAATGCGATCGCCCCCGGGCCCTTCAAGACCGAGGGCGCGTTCTCGCGGCTCATGGTCGGAGAACTCGAGAAGCAGGCGCTGCGTCGCGTCCCTTCAAGGCGCTTCGGAGATCACGATGAGTTGACGAATCTGGTCGCCTACATGCTCTCGGATGCGAGTCCGTATCAGACCGGAGACTGCGTCACTCTCGATGGCGCCGAAGCGCTGTTCTCGGGTCAGCAGTTCGCGGGTTTCGTCCACATCGACCGCGCGGCGGCGAAGGAAATGATGTCTTCGGCCCGGCCGAAGAAGTAGGGGCCCTCAGCGGGGCGCGACCGCTCCGCGAGCCGCAAAAAGGTGCAACGGGCCCGGCGGTGCGGCCAGACTGACCAGGGTCCGGCCGAACATCGAACGTGGATCGACGTGGGTGACATCGTGGGCGTCGAGAAGCGCCTCGATCCAGGCGGAAGAGGCCCCCGTGTTCGATGCGCGGCCGAGGAAGAGATGTTCGGCGACGAGGAGGCAGCCCACCGAGAGGCTCAGTTCCTCGACCACGGGCCTGCGGCCCGAGCCAAGATTCTCGAGCGCCGCGCGCAACACCTGATAAGCGGGACCGAAGAAGGGCTCCGAATCGATATCGAGAAATTGCCGGCGCGCTTCGCCGAAACGAAGACCGTGAAACGCCGGCCCGATTCCGTGCACATGCAGGAGAAGGCGGAGAAGGCGGAGGCGCAGGCGAAACCCCGCGCCCGTCACCAGGCCGCGCGAGGCCCAGGGCACCACGGATGCGAAGAAGAAACCCCGGAAGAGGAAGCGGCTGATGGCGGGGCTCACCGGCTTGAGGTCGGCCGGTTTCGTCACCGCGAACTCTCCGGTGAGGTTCACGTATTCCTCGAACTTCTCCGCATCCAGCTTGAGCACGCGATGACGTGTCCAGTCCTCCACCAGCGCGGCCATGCGCCCGACGTTGCGCCGGAGCGAGAACGTGGGTTCGTGGAGGTCGAGAATCCTCCTCAGGGTCCAGCGCATGGTGTCGAGCAGTTCGGGATCGAGAGGCCTTCCCTTGACCCATTCGAGCGTCACATCAGCGGGCGAACTCGCTTTCCGCCACCGAGCTGCGAGCGCGCCAATCTCACCCCGCTGGTCTTCAAGGGGACGGCCCTCGTTGCGCAGAACCGTCGGGCAGCCCTGGTTCATGCTCACGCGGGTGTCGCCCGCGACCGGGTCGAACGAATAGGGAAACATCTGGCACGAGAGCGGTTTGGCGGTGCCGCCCATTTCCTCGTGGATACGGCAGCGATTTTCGTCGGAGAGAAAACCGCAGACCCCATCCGGGCGCTTTCGAATTCTCAGAAGACCGCCGGCCAGATACTCGAACACCGGGTTCTCGGTCCCGGGCGCGGCCGAGGCCGATTCGCGGAACCAACGAGCAGCGTTCGCGGCCTCGAGCCGTTGGCTTTCCGCGGGGGTCGCGACGATGTCGAAGGAACGGCGGCAGCACTGCCCGCAGCCCTTGCAGGTGAAGTTCTGTTCGGGATCCAGGACGAGGGTCATCGAAGCACCAAGGCTAATCGTGCCGGGCACTTATTGACGTAATGCGGGGGTGTTCCTTAAACTACCCGTTCACCCTCGCGCACTGGGAGATCGTCCAACGGTAGGACATGCGGCTCTGAACCGTAGAATCGGGGTTCGAATCCCTGTCTCCCAGCCAGCGTTCGAAGGCGTCGATAAAGGGCGGAATCCAAGTCGACCATTCGGGTCTCGGACCCCTCAGGATCGCGGTACACCCGCCCGTACACCCTGGCGATGCCCGAATGAAACCGCGAAACCGGGCTGGGCCTTTCAGTGGGCGCGTCTCATCACCACCAGCTGAGCGGCGCCCAGTAGCTTCCCGTCGACGAACACCTTGGCCTCTACGCGCCCAGGCTCGACCTCCGGAAGCTGGCAGTCGACCCGAAGTTTCGCGGTGCCCAGTCCATGGGCCTCGGACGTGACGCCGTCAAAGTCGAGTTCCTTGCCCGCCTTGTCGAAGGCCTTGACCTGGATGTTCAGGTCGAAATTCTGTCCCGGCGTCATCCCCGAGAGGAAGACGACGAGGTAGATGCCCGCATCCTCGTCTGCGTCGATGCGGACGTGGTCAATGAACTGGGGCTCGTCTGATGGCTCGTCCTCGGTGAAACCGAGGAGCACTTTGTCGGGGGCTGGCATGGCTACTCGGGCCTCTTGCTGACGTCGAGCTTGTATTTCCCGCCACCGAGACCGCCACAGCCAAGCAGCAGCCGGTAGCTGCCGGCCTTGACCTTCACCTTCATCGTGACGGACCCCTCGCCGTGCTTCTCTGCGACTTTGCCCCCCGCGGGCGACAGGATGTAGACCTGTGGATCGCACGGACTCGCGCCCATCGTGATCGTGATCTCCGTCTCTTGAGTCACAGAGAACTCGCGGACGTCTGCGTACGTCCAGGAGTGGTCAGGCTTCAGGTTCTTCTCCACCTCAAGATCGCCGACACCGACTCGACCGGCGGAAGGACCCCAGGCTAGTGGCAAAGGCGCCGGATCTTCCTTGTGGGAGGAAGCGCCCTTGTCGGACTCGATCAGGTGGTTCGCGTAACCGACAATGCTGGCGCCGCGCGTCATGTACTCGGACGCTGACTGCCACGAAGCGACCGAGCTCAGGGGAATGGCATAGACGGTCCTCGCCCTTCGGATCAGCAGCGGAACATCCGAGACTTCCTTCCCTGCCGCATCGAGGTAGGCGTCAACACGTGGCATGGTGGCGACCAGCTTCTCGCCGTATTGATCGCGAAGGAGGCCGACGCGGGTCGCGGCCATGAGATCACCAAGGGCGGCGAGCGCGTCCTCAATGCTTCCGCGTGGATGGCCTGGTGCCTTCGTCGCGTCTCCAGCCGAAGCGTTGATGGCGCCCACGAACGAAACGTACCTGACCTTCGCGAGTTCTATCCGGATGGGCTGGCCAGCAACCTCAATGGTGACATCGGCCCCGGTGGCACCCCGAAAGACCCCCTCGATAGTTTCGCCACTGCGAGTGACGATTGTTGCCTTGTCCTGCGCGAATGAGCCAGCTGCCAGAGTGAGGCACCCAGCCATCAGAATTGCCCGCATCTTCCACCCTCCACCAAGAGATGTGGGAAACCTACACCCGGAGGGCATGGCTCACAACCGCGAAGAGACCGGCTGCGCCAGGATCACGCTACCCTCAGCCCCGGCCGTTGTCCGGAATCTGGTACACCGTCACTGGGGTTTCGAGGACGGCCCGGCCCGTGTGTTCGAAGCGTTCGCGGTACTTCTCCGGCTTCGCGCCCTTCAGGAGAAAAATCAGGAGCGTGTCGGACATCTTGCGGATGTGGCCGACGATGTCTCCCTGATAGAACACGGGCTCGTCCACACCTTCAACGGCGCGGCGACGCGCTTCGCGTTCGAGGTTGTCCGTCGCCTCCTCGTCGGCTTCCTTGAACCGCGCGGCGTACTCCGGATCTGACTCGAGCCAGTTGTAGTGGGTCTTCCGATTAATCCCGGCCTTCGTTGCCGCGTGGGTGATCGTCCCCATCGTGGCGAAGAAGGCAAGGAAGAGGCCCTGCAGTTCGGCGCGTTCGCCCTCGGACTTCGGTCCTGAAACTCCGCCCTTTTTATGCCGTGGAGATCGTCCAGATTGTCGGCCCATTATTAAGCCACCTTCGCCCATGGGCCGCCGTCTATCGAGCGCCACTGCACGCCGTCAACCCTGCGGAGTTTCACGGCTCTTGCGAAGCCATGAGCGGCGCCCCTCTCGAGCTCGGCGCGGAGCCGTGGGTCGGCGGGGCACTGTGCCAGGAGCTTTCGACACTTCGCCTTCGTTCGCTTGAGGTCCCTGCGTTGCTGGCGGCGGGTCAATGGAGCATCTCCGAACGCTTGGAGAAGTGCATGGGGCGCGCAGGCGGACACGGCGGCTCCGGGGTTGGCGCGGGGATCGGCACTCGAAGGCCGAGCAGCCACAGGGCCAGGAGCGCCAGAGGAGCCGCTATCAGGAACAGAGCTATACCGAGCCAGGCTCGCGCACGCATCAGCCCTTCTCCTCGAGGTTCAGGCCCGCCGCGATGTCGTCGAGGTCATGGTCTGAGACGGTGTCCTTCGTGATGTTCTCGTTGCTCGCGATAGACAAAGACGGAATGGGCAGACCGTTCCCCTCCCGTCTCAGCCGGCCCCGCTCCATCGCCACGAGGATTCGAAAGGCCTTGTCCATCTGGGTGCCTGCCAGGATGGCGAGATCGCTGGGCCGCTGCTTGCGAAGGTAGACCTCGTCCTGAAGGAGCCGAGCGGCCGAGATGTTGCTCTCGATGATCTCCTCGAGCAGGCTGAAGATCCTGTCGCTCAGCCTTGATCCTTTTTCCGTTCCGATGTGTTCCGCGTTCTCTGCGGCGATGCGGTGCACCGTCGTCGGGGGTACGCCGACGGCGGCGGCCGTTCCTCGGATCGTGGCGCCGGCCATGAGGTGGGCGAGGATGGCCGCCTTCGTCTCCTCCGAGTGGCGACCGGTGAGAGTGCCATTGGCGCGCTTTGTTGACCGCTTGGTCGATGCCTTCTTCACCCGCGGAACCTCGCCAGGTCGTCGCCCTCGAGCCGCGCTTCGATTGCCCTGAGCGCGCGATCGTTGACGGCCTCAAGCCGCGAGATCGCCCCCGAGATCCCCGCGATCAGGATCCGAAATAGACCCTGGGTCGCGCGCACTCCCGCGAGGACGGCGGCAAGAAGCCAGAGAGACAAAGTGTTGCTCGTCTTCGTCATTTCGTTTCGCCTTTCCATGGATCTACCGGCGCCCTTCAATGGCGTTCCGAAGCTCGTAAGCCTCGGCTCCGCCCGTCTCCATTACCCGCGCCATCGATGAAGCGAAGGCGCGTCCGTCGAGAGTCTGGGTCAGATGAATCACGATCGGCCGGCCGCCACCACCTCGAGGGCCCGCGGACTCCCCGGACACCGCCATCGAGACGAGCCGATCGACCTGGGGCCGCGTCAGGACCGCTTCTTCGCCGTGGAGGGTGGTACGGGTGCCGGATCCATAGTTACGGAATGCGATGCCGTTCGCACCACCGCTGCTGGGATCAAGCGGTGGCGTCTCTTGGAATGGGTCTCTCGGGCCATTCGGCAGGCTGTTCGAAGCCCGCCGACCGTAGTCTTCGGCCGCGTCTCCCGCTCGCTTGTAGGCGTCGGGAAGCTCCCCGCCCACCGCCAGAATCAGGATCTTCAGGAGATCGACCATCTGCTTATTCGCCGACATGAACGAGTCGCCCACAAGCCCCTGAGCCTTCGCTTCGTCGAGGAGCTTCTGGGTGGTCTCATCCACCGCGTAACCGTGGTCCTTCTGGCCCTCGTAGAGCTGCTGCAAGGTCGGCTGCATGAGAGCGAGGGCTTGGTTCCCAGACGCGCCCCCGGCGATCAGCTGGTTGAAGACCGCCGTCGCATCCGCCCCGAGCGCAGCGAAGAGGTCCTTGTTCATGACGTTGGCGTCGGCGAGACCCTTCATCATCTGGTTGAGGCCTGACACCTGGGCGGCGAGCCCTTCGTTTTGGCTCAGGACGTTGTTCATCCCGATCAGGTTCGAGACACCCTCGCCAAGACTCAGGCCCATCTCCTCGGCCTTCTTGGCCAATTCCGAAAGGGCGGGGCTGATCGCCTGGAGGGCGGCCGCCACGTCCCCGGTGTCCTTGACCATCGATCCGAAGATCGCGGTCGCGTAGAGGCCCGAGCGATCGGCTGAGGCCTGGTCAGTTACGGCGCCACCGCCCACGAAAGCGTTAAGGCCTCCCGCCGCCATGGCAAGGCCCGCGGTGCGCTTCTCTTTGTCGGCTGCGGCCTTGTTCACCGCCTCGATCGCGCTCTTGACCTCGTTGATGTTCTTTGAGGAGAACGCTTTCGAGAGATCGATCCCAAGCTTCTGCGCGGTCTCGCGCATCCCCTCGAGTTGCGCCTTGGTGTCGGCGAGTTCCTTCTTCCGCGCCGAGTTGCCTCCGAAGAGCCCGCCGATGCCTCCAAGGATCCCGCCGATCGCCGCGCCCCACGGTCCGAACGCTGAGCCCGCCGCCATACCTCCGCCAGCGCCCTGAAGGACTCCGCCCGTGCGACCGCCGATGAGCCCGCCGATCTGCCCGACAGCCATCCCAGCCGCGCCGAGCTTGGCGTTCTGATCCATGACGTTGTTGCCGTTGGCGTCCTTCTTGTTCCAGTCCTTGAAGGCCGCGCCGATGTTCGCGACGACGGTCAGAGACTCGCCAAACTTGCCAGGAAGCATTCCCGCCATCAGCGCGACGCCCTGGAGCGCCGCGGCCCAGCGAGACGCGGACTCGGCGGCCTTGTTCTGCTCTTCCTTGGCCTGCTTCGCCCTGATCTTGATCTCTTCGGCCGTCAGCGGAGCGTTCTTCCAATACTCCTCGGTCGCGTCAGGGATCCACTGCGCGATTCCCGGCATCTCGAGCGGCACGTTTCCAGCCTTGCCCGTCACGTTCGTCACGCCGCCGAACTCGGTTGCAATGCCCGGCGCGTAGCCGGCACGCTCGAGGCCCTTGTCCCACGACTCGCGAACTGCCCGCGCGATCTCGTTCGCCGTCTTCGGGATGCCACGCAGTTCGTTGAGGAACTTGTCAACGAAGCTCTTGCCGGCTCCGCCTCCGGTTGCGCCGCCCGCGCCTCCACCACCCCCGAGGGCGCCGGCCATGGCGTTCCCGGCCGCTTTGTTCTGGTTCGCGTGGCTGTCCTCGATCGACTTCTTCATCCGCTCGTTGAGGGCCGTGAGCGTGTTCATCTGCGAGGTGAAAGAGGCCTTCGTATCCGCCTCCATCTGCTTCAGGCTGTCCTTGAGCGACTTGTTGAACATCAAGCCCGGGTTCGTCGCGACGACTGTCTGAGCGAGGCTGATGAGCCCGAGCTTGATGCTCTGGTAGGCCGTGACCGCCCACTCTGCGACCTGAACCGCGCCGAGGCCGAAGCGGTTCATGTAGTCCGTCATGCCGTCCGGAATCTGGTACACCGTCACTGGGGTTTCGAGGACGGCCCGGCCCGTGTGTTCGAAGCGTTCGCGGTACTTCTCCGGCTTCGCGCCCTTCAGGAGAAAAATCAGGAGCGTGTCGGACATCTTGCGGATGTGGCCGACGATGTCTCCCTGATAGAACACGGGCTCGTCCACACCTTCAACGGCGCGGCGACGCGCTTCGCGTTCGAGGTTGTCCGTCGCCTCCTCGTCGGCTTCCTTGAACCGCGCGGCGTACTCCGGATCTGACTCGAGCCAGTTGTAGTGGGTCTTCCGATTAATCCCGGCCTTCGTTGCCGCGTGGGTGATCGTCCCCATCGTGGCGAAGAAGGCAAGGAAGAGGCCCTGCAGTTCGGCGCGTTCGCCCTCGGACTTCGGTCCTGAAACTCCGCCCTTTTTATGCCGTGGAGATCGTCCAGATTGTCGGCCCATTATTAAGCCACCTTCGCCCATGGGCCGCCGTCTATCGAGCGCCACTGCACGCCGTCAACCCTGCGGAGTTTCACGGCTCTTGCGAAGCCATGAGCGGCGCCCCTCTCGAGCTCGGCGCGGAGCCGTGGGTCGGCGGGGCACTGTGCCAGGAGCTTTCGACACTTCGCCTTCGTTCGCTTGAGGTCCCTGCGTTGCTGGCGGCGGGTCAATGGAGCATCTCCGAACGCTTGGAGAAGTGCATGGGGCGCGCAGGCGGACACGGCGGCTCCGGGGTTGGCGCGGGGATCGGCACTCGAAGGCCGAGCAGCCACAGGGCCAGGAGCGCCAGAGGAGCCGCTATCAGGAACAGAGCTATACCGAGCCAGGCTCGCGCACGCATCAGCCCTTCTCCTCGAGGTTCAGGCCCGCCGCGATGTCGTCGAGGTCATGGTCTGAGACGGTGTCCTTCGTGATGTTCTCGTTGCTCGCGATAGACAAAGACGGAATGGGCAGACCGTTCCCCTCCCGTCTCAGCCGGCCCCGCTCCATCGCCACGAGGATTCGAAAGGCCTTGTCCATCTGGGTGCCTGCCAGGATGGCGAGATCGCTGGGCCGCTGCTTGCGAAGGTAGACCTCGTCCTGAAGGAGCCGAGCGGCCGAGATGTTGCTCTCGATGATCTCCTCGAGCAGGCTGAAGATCCTGTCGCTCAGCCTTGATCCTTTTTCCGTTCCGATGTGTTCCGCGTTCTCTGCGGCGATGCGGTGCACCGTCGTCGGGGGTACGCCGACGGCGGCGGCCGTTCCTCGGATCGTGGCGCCGGCCATGAGGTGGGCGAGGATGGCCGCCTTCGTCTCCTCCGAGTGGCGACCGGTGAGAGTGCCATTGGCGCGCTTTGTTGACCGCTTGGTCGATGCCTTCTTCACCCGCGGAACCTCGCCAGGTCGTCGCCCTCGAGCCGCGCTTCGATTGCCCTGAGCGCGCGATCGTTGACGGCCTCAAGCCGCGAGATCGCCCCCGAGATCCCCGCGATCAGGATCCGAAATAGACCCTGGGTCGCGCGCACTCCCGCGAGGACGGCGGCAAGAAGCCAGAGAGACAAAGTGTTGCTCGTCTTCGTCATTTCGTTTCGCCTTTCCATGGATCTACCGGCGCCCTTCAATGGCGTTCCGAAGCTCGTAAGCCTCGGCTCCGCCCGTCTCCATTACCCGCGCCATCGATGAAGCGAAGGCGCGTCCGTCGAGAGTCTGGGTCAGATGAATCACGATCGGCCGGCCGCCACCACCTCGAGGGCCCGCGGACTCCCCGGACACCGCCATCGAGACGAGCCGATCGACCTGGGGCCGCGTCAGGACCGCTTCTTCGCCGTGGAGGGTGGTACGGGTGCCGGATCCATAGTTACGGAATGCGATGCCGTTCGCACCACCGCTGCTGGGATCAAGCGGTGGCGTCTCTTGGAATGGGTCTCTCGGGCCATTCGGCAGGCTGTTCGAAGCCCGCCGACCGTAGTCTTCGGCCGCGTCTCCCGCTCGCTTGTAGGCGTCGGGAAGCTCCCCGCCCACCGCCAGAATCAGGATCTTCAGGAGATCGACCATCTGCTTATTCGCCGACATGAACGAGTCGCCCACAAGCCCCTGAGCCTTCGCTTCGTCGAGGAGCTTCTGGGTGGTCTCATCCACCGCGTAACCGTGGTCCTTCTGGCCCTCGTAGAGCTGCTGCAAGGTCGGCTGCATGAGAGCGAGGGCTTGGTTCCCAGACGCGCCCCCGGCGATCAGCTGGTTGAAGACCGCCGTCGCATCCGCCCCGAGCGCAGCGAAGAGGTCCTTGTTCATGACGTTGGCGTCGGCGAGACCCTTCATCATCTGGTTGAGGCCTGACACCTGGGCGGCGAGCCCTTCGTTTTGGCTCAGGACGTTGTTCATCCCGATCAGGTTCGAGACACCCTCGCCAAGACTCAGGCCCATCTCCTCGGCCTTCTTGGCCAATTCCGAAAGGGCGGGGCTGATCGCCTGGAGGGCGGCCGCCACGTCCCCGGTGTCCTTGACCATCGATCCGAAGATCGCGGTCGCGTAGAGGCCCGAGCGATCGGCTGAGGCCTGGTCAGTTACGGCGCCACCGCCCACGAAAGCGTTAAGGCCTCCCGCCGCCATGGCAAGGCCCGCGGTGCGCTTCTCTTTGTCGGCTGCGGCCTTGTTCACCGCCTCGATCGCGCTCTTGACCTCGTTGATGTTCTTTGAGGAGAACGCTTTCGAGAGATCGATCCCAAGCTTCTGCGCGGTCTCGCGCATCCCCTCGAGTTGCGCCTTGGTGTCGGCGAGTTCCTTCTTCCGCGCCGAGTTGCCTCCGAAGAGCCCGCCGATGCCTCCAAGGATCCCGCCGATCGCCGCGCCCCACGGTCCGAACGCTGAGCCCGCCGCCATACCTCCGCCAGCGCCCTGAAGGACTCCGCCCGTGCGACCGCCGATGAGCCCGCCGATCTGCCCGACAGCCATCCCAGCCGCGCCGAGCTTGGCGTTCTGATCCATGACGTTGTTGCCGTTGGCGTCCTTCTTGTTCCAGTCCTTGAAGGCCGCGCCGATGTTCGCGACGACGGTCAGAGACTCGCCAAACTTGCCAGGAAGCATTCCCGCCATCAGCGCGACGCCCTGGAGCGCCGCGGCCCAGCGAGACGCGGACTCGGCGGCCTTGTTCTGCTCTTCCTTGGCCTGCTTCGCCCTGATCTTGATCTCTTCGGCCGTCAGCGGAGCGTTCTTCCAATACTCCTCGGTCGCGTCAGGGATCCACTGCGCGATTCCCGGCATCTCGAGCGGCACGTTTCCAGCCTTGCCCGTCACGTTCGTCACGCCGCCGAACTCGGTTGCAATGCCCGGCGCGTAGCCGGCACGCTCGAGGCCCTTGTCCCACGACTCGCGAACTGCCCGCGCGATCTCGTTCGCCGTCTTCGGGATGCCACGCAGTTCGTTGAGGAACTTGTCAACGAAGCTCTTGCCGGCTCCGCCTCCGGTTGCGCCGCCCGCGCCTCCACCACCCCCGAGGGCGCCGGCCATGGCGTTCCCGGCCGCTTTGTTCTGGTTCGCGTGGCTGTCCTCGATCGACTTCTTCATCCGCTCGTTGAGGGCCGTGAGCGTGTTCATCTGCGAGGTGAAAGAGGCCTTCGTATCCGCCTCCATCTGCTTCAGGCTGTCCTTGAGCGACTTGTTGAACATCAAGCCCGGGTTCGTCGCGACGACTGTCTGAGCGAGGCTGATGAGCCCGAGCTTGATGCTCTGGTAGGCCGTGACCGCCCACTCTGCGACCTGAACCGCGCCGAGGCCGAAGCGGTTCATGTAGTCCGTCATGCCGGTCACGATGCCCTGCTGTCCGGGGCCGTATGCATTCGCGATCCCGTCACGGATGGCGCCCATCGCAGCGTTGAGGACTGGCGACTGTGCAACCGCGACCGAGGCGGCGTCGGTCAGGTTCCCCCACATCACCCGCACCTGATCTAGCTGCGACGCGAGGGTGAGGTTGACGCCTCCTAGTTTCTCGACGTTCTCGGTCATCGACTTGATGGCAGCGTTGTAGATCGCCGTCTTCTTCTCGCCCTCGGTGAGGTCTTTGGTCGCCTTCCCGATGCTGGCCGCGTATGCCTCGTGGGCCTCTTTCGCCTTGACGATGATTCCGAGATTGTCGAGGATCTTCGCCGACCCGCGGCCCAGTCCGATGATGAGATCGTCTAGCGACTTCGTCGGCCCCTGATTCATGGCCTGCCCGAGCGTGACCGCTGCCCCACCCAGGACGCCCATTTCGCGAGCGGTCATCGGGAGCCCCAGAAGCATGGCCTTGTTCCCTGCCGCCATCAGATCGAAGTCGCTGATGAGGCCCATGGTCGCTTTCCGTCCCTCGCCAAGCATCACGTCATAGTTCTGCTTCTGCGCGGCCGCGAGCGACTTGAAGGCCTCGGTCACCTGAGACACCTTCGTGCCTTGCGAGACGAACGCGGCCAAAGTCGGCCCAACCTGCGCCATGCCGTGTAGGAGAAGCTCGACACCCTTGGCCGCAACCGCCATTGACGCGCCGACCTTCACCGCCGATCCGGAAGAGAGGTCAAGTTTCCCGCGTGCGCCTTCGAGCGCTTTCCCGAACTGGGCGAGCCCGCCGCTGGCTTCGTCTTTGAGCTTGAGGATTATTTCGAGTTGGTTCACTGGTTGCCCCTTTTCCTACGCTGCCGGCCGACGCATCGGCGTCCACTCTGTCGGCGATTCCACCCTGTC
>CAZBTT010000082.1:0-13050 GCA_964494295.1 uncultured Acidobacteriota bacterium | reverse complement strand
GCGGTGTCAGCGTCCAGCAGGTCACGGACTTTCCTTACGCCGACACCGCGAAGTTCGTCATCAAGGGATCGGGCCGGTTCGACATGAAGGTGCGCGTGCCCGGCTGGGCCACTCAGGGCGTGCGCGTGAAGGTCAACGGTCGGGACCAGAACGTGAAAGCGACACCGGGCGCCTACCTGACCCTTGCCCGCGCCTGGCGCAACCAAGACACGATCGAGTTGAAGATGCCGTTCACGTTCCGCCTTGACCACCTGGTCGATCAACCCAACATCGCCAGCCTCTTCTATGGCCCGGTGTTGCTGGCCGCCGAAGAGCCGGCGCCACGCACGGACTGGCGGCAAGTCACACTCGACCGAAGCGACCTCAGCCGCTCGATCGAGGGCGATCCCGCGAAGCTACGTTTTTCGATCGCGGGAGTTCCGTTCAAACCGTTCTTCGAGGCGTACGGCCGCCACTCGGTCTACCTCTACGTCTCGTTCAAGTGACGGGCCCGCTCCGTTCCGCCTGGGCCCGTCATTGCGAGGAGACTCATTGAGCGAGGGTGACGAAGCGATCTCGCAGGCTTGGTAGTGATGGCCCGCGTGGCCGTGCGCTGCTGGGGGTTGCCGCACCGGGAGCGCCTCCCGCGTCGGCACTGCGTTACCAGGACTTCGGAATCGTGTGCCTCCTTGCTCGGCTTATCGGTCGCAAAGGTCGCGGACGGACCTTCGGTGACTCGCGCCCGAAATCCCGGCGCAAGCAACCCCCAGCAGCGCCCGGCCCCGCTCTATCCTCGGGCCAAACGCCAACTTCAGAAACCGGCTGGAATGGGGCCTCGAACGGGTTTCTCAGAAGGAGGACGTCCGTTTCCGTGGCTGCCTCCCGACCTCACGACGGAACGCTGCTGACCGGAGCCTCGCCTTGGGCCAGCCGGTCCGCGGTGGCTTCGACGGGACGCCATCCGATGGACTCAGCCACCGGCGGCGCCCTTGACTACACTGCCTTGAACCGTGTTGCCAGTAGTCCTGTGGCCAGCGCGAGATCGACATCCGCGATCAGGAGCCCTTCCTGGCCGTAGGGCTGGTAGCTCATCAACGTGCCATCGGGCCGTGCGACGGCGGAAGTGGTGGGTGACCCCTCGCTCGCGTAGTTGACGGTCGCGAAGTAGCAGGTGTTCTCGGCGGCCCGGCACAGAGCCGCCTTCTCGTGAAACGTGTTCGCGGGATCGCCGTAGCTCGACGGCCTGAAGCCCGAGGGTTCGGCTTCGTGGAACTGGAGGTGAAAGACGATCTGCGCGCCGTGCTGAGCCGCCCATCGAACGGTCTCGGGATAGCGCCAGCCTTCGTGACAGATCACAACGCCGAAGGTGAGGGGACCAAGGGTGAACACGCGCCTTCCCTCGCCAGGGGTGTAGAGATTGTCTTCGCTGGGGTCAAGCTGCACCTTGTCTTGAAAGCCCAGGATCGTCCCGTCTTCATTGACGACCAGCGCGGAGGCGAGGAGTCCGCCCTCGACCACGCGCTCGGTGCCGACTATTGCGCCAACTCCCGCGTTCTTCGCGGCAGTCGCGATGGCCGACCAGGCCCGCTCGAGAAAAGCGCTATCAGGAGGCGGCACGGTCTTCCCGGGACCGCGATACCCAGGAATGAAACACTCCGGGAAGCAGACGATGCGAGCCCGTTCCGCCGAGGCTCGAGCGAGGGCCCGCTCGACCAGGGCGACTGACTCACCAGGGTTCTTTGGAAACGGGAGGTTCGCCAGGGCGATGCGGAACGGTTTCATTGCCATTCAACGCACGGAGCCATCGGGCTTCTCTTCCGCGGAAGGGGGCAGGGCGCGCAGTGCGTCGGCAATGTCGCGGCTCAGCCCGGCGAGGGCCTCGCTCGTGCTCGTTACCGCACCACCGGACCCCGCCACCGCCGCTCCTGCGCGATGCGAAGAACGTTGTTGCACGAGGGTCTCGCCCTTCGGACCGACCAGCGCGAAACGGGCCTCCACCAGCACGGTCCCGTCCGGCTGGCGCGTGGCCTCGGTGATCGTGATGTCCACCCGATGGTGGACCACGAGGCTGGGCGCAAAGGGCGCCGGGACCACGCGACGGTCCGGGAGCAGCGTCGCCAGGTTCTCCGTCAGGACGCGCTGAATCCCTCGGCCGATCGGCTCTCCCCACCGCGCGAACTCATCGGCCACGATCTCCCCGCCCTGGGCCCGCCGCGTGATCTCCGGCCGGTCGATCCACCCTGGAACCGTCACCCTTAAGACGCCCACGACACTCAAAGGGGCTTCGCGTAGCGTGGCCGCACCCGCACCCGCACCCGCGGCCGTGATCGAGTCGAGGACGTAGATCTGAGAGCCCTTCGACCGTTTGAGCGCGCATCCGCTCGAAAGAACGGTGGCCACCATGATCGGCGCGAGAACGGTGAGGCATCTTGCGCGCATCAATTCTCTTTCTCCTTGGGTTCGGGCTTGCCCCGCAGCAGCGACTCGGGGTGCCGCTGCACACTCTCGATCAGCAGACGGAGGGATTTCAGAAGCTCGCGCATCTCGTCGAGGGTTACGGAGGTCTCGAACTGAACGTCGGCCGTGCGATCGACATTGCGGTCGAGGGTCGCGAGGGTACGATTGGTCTGCTCGATGCTCGCTCCGAGCTTCTTCAGGGTCTCGTTGACGTTGGCCATCGTCGTGCGCGCGTCGCCCATCACCCCGTCGACGGTGCCCATTGTCTTCTCGCTGGTGCCGAGGGCGTGATTGGCGGTTTCCAAAGTCACGCGCAGATTCTTGAGGGAGGCGCTCAGGTCTTTCGAATCCAGTACCTTCTGCGCGCTCAAAAGCGTCGTCCGGATCTGCAGAAGGACCTCGTCAATGTGGACGTCCGCCAGCCTCTTGAGAGTGTCCTCGAGCTTGTCGTTGAGGAGTTCCATGCCGGTGGGGGCGGTGGGTATCTCGGGATAGGGCGTCGGGATGCCCGCGAAACGAGCGGGAAGGTTCGGCTGGAAGTCGAGATCGACGGTCTTCTGGCCGGCCACGGGAGATGAGGAGCGGGCGACGGCGCGAAGACCCGCGGCCACAAAAGCCTGGGCCAGGTCCGCGTCCGAGAGTTGCGCGATGCTGGCTGGCCCGGAGATGTCTCTGATGGCGCCTTGCCGAACATGCAGGACGACCATGATGCGCGAATCGGTGTAGTTAGTCCCGGGAAAGACCAGTTGAACATCCGAGACCTCGCCCACGGGCACCTGCCGAAGGGTCACCTGCGCTCCCGGCTTCAGTCCGCCGACTGCGTTTGGAAAGAAGACCACGAAGGTCCGATGAGCGGAGAACAGCTGTCCGGAGCTGAGCAACACAAGACCGACAAAAGTCAGGGCCGCGGCGACCAGGACGAACGCGCCCACGAGCCGGGGCCGGGCCCTCCCGCTCATTCCCGCCCCCCGCCCAGGAAGGCGCGGACCTTGGGGTCCGTTGCGTGGTCGCGAAGGTAGGAGGGGTTCCCCCGTGCCGTCATGGTGTGGGTCTCCGAGTCCAGGAAAATGGCCTCATCGGCGAGCGAGAAGAGAGTTTCGTGGTCGTTGGACGCGAGCACCACGGTGGCGCCGAGTTCGTCCCGACACCAGCGGATGATCTCGTCCACGCGTCGGGCGCCGAGCGGATCCAGCCGAGCCGCTGGCTCGTCGAGGAAGAGGATTTCCGGGTCGAGCGCCGTCGCCCTGGCGAAGCCCGCCCACGTGCGCCGGGACTCGTCCACCTCGGACGGGTAGTGATTCTCGTACCCCAAAAGACCCATCAGGGCGAGCTTAAGCCGCGCCACGGCCACGACGTCGTCGCGATTGAGGGCGGTGTGCAGGCGGAGTCCCATCGCCACGTTCTCGATGAGCGTCTTGGTGGAGAAAAGAGCGCCGCCTGCGAAGAGAACGCCGAAGCGTCTCATGAGGTGCTCGCGGTTCTCTTCCGACCCGCTCCAGAATCCAACGCCTTGGTAGAAGACCTCGCCCTCGGCCGGAGGTTCGAGGCCAGCCATGTGTCGTATCAAGGCACTCTTGCCCGCCCCCGTCTCGCCCATGATCGCGAAGATCTGCCCGCGGCTCACGGTGAAGTTGAGCCCGTGCTGCATGAGCGTCTTGTCCCGCTTGATGGACAGTCCGCGGACCTCGATGAGCGGCCCTTCGGTCATCTACAACTGGACCCATTTAAAGAAGAGGGTGAGGATTGCGTCGGCGAGCACCACGCCAAGCACGGCCGCGACCACCGCGGTCTGAACCGCATGGCCCACCGACCCGGCAGTCTTACCGCTGCGGAGGCCGTAGTAACAGCCCACCATTCCCACCACGAGACCGAAGGCCGCGCCCTTCACCAGGCCGGCGACCCCGTGCTTCAGGGTGAGCGCCGCATACGAGCTTTCGAGAAGGACACCCACGGGGATTTCGTTCGTGCTCACGCCGACGAACACGCCGCCGAGGAGGCCGAGCGAGTTGGCGTAGACCACGAGGACCGGACCCATGAGCACAAGGGCGAGGACGCGTGGCGCCACCAGGAAGTCGAAGGGACTGATGCTCATCGCGCGCAGGGCATCCACCTCTTTCCCTGCCGACATGGTCGCGAGTTCGGCGGCGATGCCCGACCCGACGCGAAAGGCGAGGGCCACGCCGGTGGCGAGCGCCCCCAACTCCCTCAGGATCACGATGGCCACGAGTTGCGGGGCGAGCAGGGGAGCGCCAAGTTTCCCCAGCTGTTGATTGGCGAGAAGGGAGAGGACCGCTCCTCCTGAAAAGGCAAGGATGGCGAGGACGGGCAGAGTGCCGACTCCGGCCTCTTGAAGTGCCGCGGTCATTCCCAGACCCAGACGCCACGTGCGCCCGACCAGCATCCGCCAGAGGGCCACGGTCGTCGCGCCAAGAAAGTCGATCTTGTCGCCCGTTGTCCGAGCGCTTTCCATGACAAAGCGCCCAATCGCCTCGGTGAGAGGGGGGACCTTGTCGCCCAGATTCAGCGTGCCTTCGATGACCCAGCGCCCCACCACCCAGGCGAGGGGCGGCCGTACTTCCGGGCTCGCGGCCGGCAGGATGCTCAGCGCCCCTTTCGAGCGCCGCCCGCCCTCGCGCGCAATTTCGAGAAGTCTCTGCGCACCTGCCGGGGCCTCCGTGAGGTCGAGGTCAAGCCCGTGTTTCGCGCTGGTCTGCTCGATCTGCGCCAGAACCGTGACCAGACTGCTGTCCCATCGCCCCAGCGAGAGGTTCTCCACGCGCACGCGGGATGGACGCGGACTGGTCTCGATGGCCGCCGCGATCGCGATGGTCGACGGCAGTCCCCCACGCAGGTTCCAGTCGCCGCCAAGCCCAACCACGACCGCGTCGCCGGCGCGGGAGACGGTGAGTCGGTGATCGCGGGACGCTTCCATGATCACGAGATTCTAGGTTTCGCTTGTTCAGGTGGCAGGGCTGTCTTATATTACCTACACTAAGACTATGCGAACGTTCCTCGGCGAGTTCGAACAGGTTCTCCTCCTGGCCCTCTTCACTTCGGCGGATGAGACATATGGCGTCGAGATCCGACGCGCCATCGAGGATCGAACGGGCCGGCTGGTGTCGCCCGGGGCGGTCTACACCGCTCTCGACCGCCTCGAGCGCCGCGGGCTGGTCGCTTCACGACTGGGCGATCCCACACCCGAGCGGGGCGGAAAGCGAAAGCGCTACTACCGACTCGAGCCTGCGGGCGTCAAGGCAGTCACGGAGTCGCAACGAGTCCTCGCCCGCATGGCCAGCGCCGTGCCGGAGTTCAAGGCATGGTGAAACCGCCGTGCTTTGCCTCGTGGCTTCTGAGCGCTCTCCTGCCCCGTGACCAGCATGAGGTGATCGGGGGCGACATCGAAGAGGACTGGGGGACATCCGAGCGTCCGTCGCGAATCCGGTTCTGGAATCTCACGCTGCGGTCGATCGCGGCGTGTTGGATCGATCGCGCGAGTCGCGTCCGGCTTCTTCGATCCGTAGAGACGACGCACTCTCCTTCCTTCAGTTCGCAAAGCTCCAACCACCGAGGAGACACGATGCAATCCCTGCTCCAGGACCTTCGATACGGATCTCGTTTGATGTGGCGAAACCCGGGCTTCACCGTCGCCGTGGTTGCGACACTCGCCCTCGGGATCGGCGCGAATACCGCCATCTTCAGCATCGTCAACGTGCTGACCTTGAAAGCCCTGGCGTACCACGACCCTTCCCGGGTCGCGTTCGTGCTCGGCTGGGATAACGAGAAGAACGAAACACGCTTCAGTCTGCGGCAGGCCGACTTTCTCGATCTGCAGCGTCAGCTGAAGTCGCTGGAGGGCGTGGCCGCGTACTCGTACCTCAGCGCCAACCTTTCGGGCACGGGCGTGCCCGATCGCGTGCAGGCCTATCGCGTCACACCAAATACTTTTACCCTCCTCGGGGTCCCTGCGGCGGCCGGCCGGGCCTTCGACGATGCGGATGTTCGGGACGGGCACTTGGACCTTGCCGTGATCAGTCACGGACTCTGGCAGCGCCGTTTTGGCTCGGACCCATCGATCGTCGGCCGGCGCATCGTGGTGAACGGAACGCCGCACGAAGTGGTGGGCGTGATGCCGAAGCGGTTCGAGTACCCCGTCTTCAACTTCAAGGGCGACCTTTGGATCCCCTGGCAGATCGGCGATGCGGAGCGGGGGCAGCCGTCCGCGGGACACGGGGCCACGGTGGTCGGGCGACTCAAGTCGGGAGTGTCCTACGCGCAGGCGCAGTCCGAACTCGACGTGCTGATGAGCGCTTTCGCCGAGCGATACCCGGAAACCAATGGCGGCATCGGCGCCCGTCTCACCGAGATGGGGAAGTTGGATGACGAGCAGGCAGGTCCAGCCGTTGCGATTCTCCTGGTCACCGTCTCCTTCGTCCTGCTTCTCGCGTGCGCCAACGTCGCGAACCTTCTGCTCGCCCGAAGCGCTTCACGTCACCGTGAGCTTGCGGTGCGCGCCGCCATCGGCGCGAGCCGCTTGCGCATCGGCCGCCAACTCCTGATCGAGGGTGTGCTCCTGGCGACGGCGGGCGGCGTGTTCGGCGTGCTCCTCGCCTTCCTTGGCCTGCGTGGGATAAGGCGTGCGCTCCCGGACTCGATCCTCACCACCGTGCCGAACATCGGCGAACTGAGCGTGGACCTCACGACCCTTGGCTATACGCTGGCCCTTTCCCTGCTGGCCAGCCTGGTGTTCGGGGTGCTTCCGGCGTGGCGGGCGGCGCGCGACCGATTCGAAGACGCCCTCAAAGAGTCCGCGTCCGCGGGCGGCAGCCGGGGAACGAAGCGCCTTCGATCGGCTCTTGTCATTTCCGAAGTGGCGCTTGCGACCGCTCTGATGGTCGGCGCGGGCCTGCTCGTCAGGAGCTACGATGCCCTCAAGCAGATCGGCCCCGGCTTCGATACCTCGGGTGTCATGACGATGGCGATGACCCTCCCGGACTATGCCTACGCCGACGCGGCGTCGCGCCGTCAGTTCTTCGATCAAGTCACCGAAAGGGTTGAGCGCCTGCCCGGCGTCGCCTCCGTGGGCCTCGTCAACGTCATGCCCTTCAGCACTTATGACCGCGGCACCCGGCTCACCGTCGACGGAGAGCCGGCGCTGCCGCCCGGCCGGGAGCCATCCGTTTCGTACCGCGTCGCGAGCGGGAACTATCACCGGACCATGAAGATTCCGCTCGTCCTTGGGCGGTACTTCGATCACACCGATACTCCGGACGGCGCCCAGGTCGCGCTGGTGAATGAGACGCTGGCGCGACGTCACCTCGATTGCGGGCCCGGTGTCCGCCCTGATTCGCGAAGCTCAGGCCCGGTCTCGTGCGTCGGCCGGCGGATCCGGCTTGGCAACGCGGACGCGCCGTGGCTCACGATCGTTGGCGTCGTTGGAGATGTTCATCACTCGGCCTTGACCCAGGCTCCAGCACCCGAGGTTTACGTCCCCATGTCCCAGGCGCCGAGCGCCACGATGATGCTGGCTGCTAGGGCGTCGGCTCGCCCCGAGGACCTGACCGCGGGAATTCGCGCGGCGATCCGCGAACTCGATCCCGCCCAGCCCGTCTATCACGTGAAGACCCTTGCGATGCTCGTCGGCGACTCGACGCTGCCCAGCCGAGTCTCTGCCGACATGATGGCGCTCTTCGGCGCGCTCGCGCTGGCCCTCGCCGCCATCGGCATCTACGGCGTCGTTGCCTATGGCGTCAGCCAGCAGGCCCGCGAGTTCGGCGTCCGCATGGCGCTTGGCGCGACACGTCGCGACGTTGTGGGCCTCGTCCTTCGAAGCGGCGGCCGGATGGTGGGAGCGGGGATCGGGATCGGAATGGCGGGCGCCATCGGCCTCTCGCGGCTCATTCAGGGCGCGCTCGTGGGAGTGAGCCCCACTGACCCGCTCACCTACGCCACCGTTGCCGCTGTGCTGGCTGCGACCGGCATGGCCGCCTGTACGATTCCCGCTCTAAGAGCTTCCGCCGCGAAGCCCGTCAACGCGTTGCGCGGGGACTGATCGCGACTCGAACATTCCCGAGCGCGATGTCGGACCGCGCGGGATTCCCGGGTTCGGTGTGGGACGGTGCGAGTCGAATCCGCGCCGCAGGCTCATGACGCGGCACTGATCTTGCTACCCCTCGGCGACCATGCTCACAACCTCCGCGCGCCTGATGGGCATCGCCCTGCTCTTACAGGATCCACGTCAAGGGACACTGACCATCTCGCCCTCGGTCGCGCAGATGGTGATTGTGGACGCCGTCGTGACCGACACGAAGGGTCGGCCGATCACGAGTCTCCGAGTTGAAGATTTTGAACTTCTGGAGGACGGGCGACCCGTTGAGATTGTGAGCTTTCAGCCGCCCGCTCCCGCAACCTCCTCCGGGCCGTCGTCGGGCGGCTCGCCCACCGCTCCGCCCGATGATCGTGAGGCCATGACCCTTGCCATCTATGTCGACCGCTGGCTACTCTCATCCGCTTCCAGGAAGCGGGCTCTCGATCAGGCCGCGATGCTGTCGGATCTGCACATCGCCCGGGGCGCGCGCGTGCTGGTGATCGCCGACGACCACGGCCTGCGTTCCCTCACCCCCCTCACCACCGATCCCGCGATGGTTCGTTCCGCCCTTGACGCCGTTCAGGCCTGGCAGACCACCTCGCCGGGCGCCGGCGAAGCGCGGAACGTCATGACTGACATCGAGGCCGCCATCAAGGTCGTCGTCGAGATGCCACGGCTGGAGTGCGACTGTCTCTGCGTGCTCCCGGACCTCATGGCGATGGTGCGCGGCTACGCCTCCGCCCGCGCCCGCGAGGCTCAAGCGGCTGCCGACCGGCTTGCCTTCGTGGCGAGCGCCATCGCTCCCATACCCGGCCGCAAGGCGCTCCTGTACGTGAGCGAGGGACTCGAGCAGCGACCCGGCGTTCATCTCTACGATCAGCTCGGGATCATCTGTCCGAAGGCGCTCCTCCGGGATGGGCCGTCCATCCAGGCCGCGATGGGAGAGCTCGAAACGTCGGCTCCGCTTCGGTCCGCCGCCGCGCGCGCCAACGCCGCCCGGGTGACGATCTACCCACTCGATGCTCGAGGCCTTTCGTCCTTCGCGGGAGACGGGCTGATCGTGGATGACCCTACCTACGCTCCCTCGAAACGCAGCGAGATGGTCCAAGACGCCAATCTGACCAATCCGTTGGAGCTTCTCGGCGAGGAGACGGGCGGCTTCGCCCTGCTCCGGGGGCTCGATCCCGCCGCCGCCACGAAGAGATTCGACGCGGTGGAACAGGGTCAGTACGTCGTGGGGTTTGTTCCAGGGGACGCCGACGGACAGATTCACCGACTCGAGTTGCGGCTCACCCGGAAGGCGCAGGCGAGGCAGAAGGCCGAGATCAGGCATCGCCTGACCTACCTCCGATCCGTCCCTTCGGACCGGCGGGCGCAGCGGGCGATGTCGACCATGGCCTTCGGACTCGAAGAGAACACCCTCGGTGTCGAAGCCGAGGCCGAACGGACGAGTGCGACCTCGGCCCGCATTCGCGTGGTGTTGTTGCTGAAGGCGCTCACCGCGCTCGCTGGAACCGAAGAGGGACGCGTCAGGCTCGTCGTGTCATTCAGGAGCGTCGGCCACGACAAGTCGGCACCGGAGGTTCGCGAGAATGATGTGGGCGTGAGCCTCGACTCGCTAGAACTGGCGCTCGAGGGGGGGCTTGGTGAGTTCGTCGTGGACATCCCGGTCGGGGCGTCCGCCCACGACGTGGTGATCGGCGTCGAGGACGTTGCGTCCGGAGCGGTGTCCTATCTGAAGCGGGTGCTTCCGCCGCAGGAAATGTAAACCCCCTTTACAAGGGCATAGGCCTCGTGCGCATCCGGGATTCTGCCGTCCCAAAAGTGGGAAGGGCTGTCTGATCCTTTGGACCTCAGCCGCCGAGAAGACGTTCGATTCGCGCCAGGCCGGCCACGAGCGTCTCGGTCCGCCCGGCAAGACTGATCCGGATGTGGGCGGGTGCGCCGAAGAAGCTCCCCGCCGCGACTGCGACCCCTGGCTCGGCGAAGAGTCCCGCCACGAAGCCGCCCGTGTCGGCCATGGCCGCCATCCGCGGGAAGGCGATCGTGGCCTCGAGGGGCACGGTTAGTTCCAGTTCGGGATGGCGCGCGAAGAACGCTCGCGCGACATCGAGGTTGGTTGACACCAGGCGGTGAGCGCGTGCGGCGAGTCGATCCAGCTGGCTGAAGGCCAGGGCGCTGAGGCGATCGGCGGGAGCCGCGCCGATGTTGTCGATCACGTCACGCACGCGCCTCGCGCGTTCCGCGATGGCTTCTGACGTCACGATCCATCCGCAGCGAAGTCCGCTAAGACCGTACGACTTGGTCAGGCTGCTGACCGAGAGCAGGCGGTCGCCGACGAGGGCCGTCGGTGTGTAGTGGCCCGAAGCGCGAGGCCGCGGCATCGGGTCGTCCGGTGTCCTATGAAGCATGTTAGTGACGTCGAGGTATACCTCGTCCACGAGGACGTGGATGTCAGCCTCCTCGGCCATTGCCTGCAACGCCACCAGCGTCTCGAGGTCGGCGACTTGACCGCTCGGATTGTGTGGGCTGGTGATGATCACGAGCTTCGTTGTCGGAGTGAGCCGGGCGCGCACCGCGTCGATGTCGATCCGGTAGCCGTCCTCGAATCGTCGATCGAACGTGTCGACCCTCGCGCCGAGCAGCCGGCAGGCGCCGGTGATCTGGTCGTACCAGGGACCTTCCATCAACACGGTGTCGCCCGGACCGACGAGCGCGCCGATCGCCAGGAAGTTGGCGGCGGAACATCCGGGAGCGGTCACGACGCGGCTTGAGGTCACGCCATAGTGCGCGGCGATCGCTTCGACGAGAGGCGGATAACCGCCACGATCGGGAGCGGTGAGATCCACGGCGTCACGCGCGCCGGGGAGATCATCGAGCGTACACGCGAGCAGGTTGCTGCCCGCGAGGTCGTACTCGGCGGCGGGGCGCGTCTTGGCCCAATGAAGGTACGGGGCGAGAGGAGAGTTCAGCATCGCGGTGTCTCAGCTCGTCGAGGCATCGGATGGAGGCACGGCGCGCGCTTGCCTCTTCGACCAGTAGTAGACGGGAATCCCAAGGGCGAGAAGGGCCACACCCATCGCCGAGCGCTCTGGCGCGGTCCGGATCACACTTAACACCACCACGATCGCGACGAGCACGAAAGCCGCGGGCAACCAGGGGTAGCCGGGCGTGCGGAAGCCGACGCGATCCGCGAACCGCCTCCGCAGACGGAAAAGACCCGCGACGGTCAGGCCGAAGAACACCCAGTCGGCAAAGACCACGGTGTTGAGCAGGTCCTCGTAGGTGCCGGTGAACAGCAGTAACAGCGCCCAGCCCGACTGCAACAGGATCGCGAGGGTGGGTGTGTGGTAACGCGGGTGGAGTTTCGCGAGAGCGGGGAAGAAGACGCCGTCACGCGCCATCGCGAAGTAGATGCGAGGCGAAGCCATGATCCCGAGGTTCAGGAACCCGAAGGTCGAGATGGCGATGGTGAGCGAGATGAAACGTTCACCCGATGCGCCCATCCACAACCCCGCGACACTCGCCGCGGGCGTTTCGGTCGCCGCGAGCCCGACAAGGCCCAGAGTCCGCAGGTAGGCGACGTTCGCCAGCAGGTAGATGGCGATCACGATCAGCGTGCCGATGATCAGACAGCGTGGCATGTCGCGCTGCGGATCGCGCATCTCCTCCGCGACGGTGTTCGCCTTCTGCCAGCCTCCATAAGTAAAGAGGATCGGGATGAGCGCCGCGCCAAACGCGAGAAAGCCGGAGGGTGTGTCGTCCACGCGGGTGTCCGACAGCCACCCGCTCGCGGCCTGGCCGCCCCAGAAGGCGAAGGCGATCAGGATGACGAGGGCGCCGAGCTTCAGAATCACGGTTGCGTTCACCACACGGCTGCCCGGCTTCACGCCGATGTAGTTGATGGCGGTCAGGAGCACGATGGCCCCGGCCGCGACCGCGACGAGCATGGCCCCGGTTTCTTCTTGCCCCGTGAGACGCAGGGTGTAGCGGGAGAAATTCAGCGCGACCGCGGCCATCCCTCCGGCTTCAATCATCAGGAGCTGCGCCCAGCCGTACATGAAGCCCGCCATGGGATGCCAGGCGTCGCGGAGATAGACGTAGGGTCCTCCCGCCTGCGGCTGCTGCTGACCGAGTTCAGCGTAGGCGAGAGCGCCGATGATCGCGACCACGCCGCCCGCGAACCAGGCTCCGAGGACCAGGGGTGTCGAGTCGAGCGCGCGCGCGACGATGTAGGGATTGACGAAGATGCCCGTGCCGATGATTCCCCCGACCACCACCATCGTGGCGTCGAAGAGATTTAGCTCGCGCTTCAAGCCCATGGACCGGGAGCCTACCTCCTCGCCGGACCGTCGCCCCGTGATTGGGACGGACGAGGAATAGGCAACCCCTATGAGTTCGATCAGGACTAAGTCTTGGACCTGTTTCATGGGATTTCTTACCCTTCACCCTTCAGTCCAACCCATTCCAAACGACAATGACCTAAAAGAAATCCCATGTTGACGCACGTTTCCCCCCTGGCGCTGGCC
>CAZBTT010000081.1:0-13113 GCA_964494295.1 uncultured Acidobacteriota bacterium | reverse complement strand
GGAATTTACTTGAGGGGGTGCGCTTTTTCGGTTACGGCGGCCGAACTCATTGTGTTGTCATGACTACGCGGCCGAACCAGGTGCGGTTCATCGACGTCATTCACGCGCGCGAAAGCGCCGCCACTCGTTTTAGATTTTGAAGATTTTATTGGCTTTTGACAGTCGTTTAATGCCGTTGAACTAATATTCTTGTTGACACTGTTGTTTGAGAAGCCTATCTTCACGAACTACTTGAGGTACCGAGTGACAAAGTCTCTACCAAAATTCGATTTTCGACATTCGGGCTTCGCCGCTCGCTCAACCAGCTCCGCAGATCAAAAGGTCTAGGGGGGAATCCGTGGGTTTGTTCGACAAATTTTTCAGCAAGCAAAAGAGCCTGGTCGGTCTCGACATCGGCTCTTCGTGCGTGAAGCTCATTGAACTCAAGCCGGTCGGCAAGTCCGGCACCGAGTTCAAGCTGGTGAAGGCAGGCATGGAAATGCTGCCTCCCGAAGCCATCGTCGACGGGGCCATCATGGACTCCGGCGCGATCGTCGATGCCATCAATCGCCTCTTCGCCAACCTCAAGATCAAGACCAACGATGTCGCGACCAGCGTCTCCGGAAACGCGGTCATCGTGAAAAAGATCTCGCTCCCGCAGATGAGCGCCGAGGAACTGGGCGAATCCATCCACTGGGAAGCGGAGCAGTACATCCCCTTCGACATCCAGGATGTCTCTCTCGACTACGAGATCCTCGAGGGCTCGGGCGACGGCGGCAACATGGACGTCCTCCTGGTGGCAGTCAAGAAGGACAAGATCAGCGACTACACGTCGGTGATCACGCAGTCCGGAAAGACTCCCCGGATCGTCGATGTCGATGTCTTCGCCCTCCAGAACTGTCACGAAGTGAACTACGGGGTCGACTCCGGTCGCGTGGTGGCGCTCCTCAACCTGGGCGCCGCGATCACCAACGTCAACATCGTCCGCGGCTCCAATTCGCTCTTCAACCGCGACATCGCGGTGGGCGGAAACCTCGCCACGGACGCTCTCCAGAAGGACCTCGGCCTCCCCTATGAGTCCGCCGAGGCTCTCAAGCGCGGCGAGCAGATCGAGGGAACGCTGCCCGACAGCGTCTTCCCGGTCATCCAGAATTCCGCCGAGAGCATCGTCTCCGAAATCCAGAAGACGTTCGACTTCTTCCGGGCCACCACCCTGGCGGAGCGGATCGATCCGAGCTTCCTTGCCGGCGGTTCGTCCCGCCTCCAGGGTCTGCGGCAGCTCTTGATGGAGCGCCTGGACACCCAGGTCGACATCCTGAATCCGTTCAACGCGGTGACCTACTCTCCCAAGGAAGTTGACGGGGACCTTGTGAATCAGATGGGTCCGGCCGCGGCAATTGCCGTTGGCCTTGCGGTGCGAAAGGTAGGCGACCGATGATTCGAATCAACCTCCTCGAATCCGAGCGGGCGGCCGCCAGCAAGCCCAAAGGGGCGGCGGGCGGAGCTGCCGGTGGAGGCGCGTCGGCGGCTGGTCCTTACATTCCCCTGATCACCGCCCTCGTGATCGCCGTCCTTGGCACCGGCTACTTCTGGTGGTCGATGACCAGCGAGATCACGGACACCCAGGCGAAGATCGAAGTGGCCAAGGCCGAGGTCGCCAAGCTCCAGGTCGAGAAAGCCAAGAAGGAAGAACTCGAGCGCAAGCGCAAGAGCTTCCAGGATCAGGTCAATCTCATCGAGCGCCTCAAGGCTGAACAAGGCGGTCCCGTTCGCATGCTCGACGAGATCTCCAAAGCGCTTCCCGATTTCGTGTGGCTGACCAGGATCGAACAAACCGGGGCCACGATCAAGATCACCGGCGAGGCGTCGAACAACAACTCGATCGCGGACTTCCTGAACAATCTCCAGCGCGCGGGGGACGGGTGCGATCCCGGGACGCCGCAGACCAAGCTCAACTGCTGGTTCCCGGAAGCCAACCTCGACTCCTACCGCGAGTCCACCACGGGCGCCGCGATCATCGCGTTCACATTCACCACGACCTTCAGCAACCCCGAGGTTGCGATGAAGGACGCCGCGGCTGCCGCGCAAGCCAAGCCCGCCACACCGGCGGCGAAGAAGTAAGGGGGCCAAAGGGATCCATATGGCCGAGAACGCTTACACAAGACTCCCCAAAAACCAGCAGTACGTCGTCTCCGCGGTCATCGTCATCGTCGCCGCGCTCGGCTTCTACTTCGGCTGGTACCAGGGTAAACAGGCTGAGCTCGAGGGATTCAAGACGACCCTGGCCGGCCTCAACCAGCAGATTCAGGAACTGAACGTGGTCAAAGCGAATCTGCCCGCCCTCGAGAAGGAAGTCGAGCAGTTGAGCCTGCGCCTCGACCAGCTTCGTCGCATCCTGCCGCCCGCGAAGGAAACGCCCGACCTCATGAAGCGTCTTCAGGCCCTTGCTTCCCAGTCGAACCTGAAGATCCGGAGCATGACCCCAGGCGCAACCGTACAGAAAGACTTCTATCTGGAGTGGCCGATTGAGATCCAGGTCGACGGCACCTATCCAAACCTCGCGACCTTCTTCGATCGCGTAGGCCGATTGCCCCGCATCGTCAATATCGGCAACCTGAGGGCCTCCGTTCCCACGAAGGTGACGTTCACCCAGACCCTGAGCGCGCAGTATCAGGCGATGACCTATGTCTATCAGGAGGCGCCCCCCAAGCCAGGCGCCGCCCCGCGAAAGTAGGAGAAGCATGAAGAATCCCGGTCTCCTCGCCGCCGCCCTGCTCACCCTGGTCGCGGGCGCGTTCGCCCAGAATCCCGCACCCGCTCCCGCTGCCACCCCCACCCCCGCTCCCGCCCCGGCCACCGGCCCGGCCGGTGGAGATCTGGTCCAGTCCATCCTGGAGCAGGAACTCGACGCGCCCCGCAATGGCTACATCTACAACCCGGCGGGTCGCCGCGACCCCTTCGTCAGCCTGGCCAGGCCGATCGCCAACGACGAATCGAATCGTCCCCGTCGCCCCGGCATCGAGGGTTTCCTGCTGCAGGAAACGAGCCTCAAGGGCGTGGTCAGGAACAACGACGGCTGGATCGCGATCGTTGAAGGGCCCGACAAGAAGGGCTATTTCGTCCGCATCGGTCAGCGCATGCACGACGGCGTGATCACCGCGATCGACGCTTCCGGTTTGACATTTCGACAGGAGATCACGGACCCGCTGTCTCCCGCAAAGAGTCGCGACGTGAGGAGACTTCTGAATTCCGCCCAGGAGGAGAGCAACAAATGAGGGTTGCAATAACTGTATCCATCGGCCTTGCCGCCGGCTTGCTTGCGTTGCCCGCCGATGCCCGACAGGCTCCGCCTGCCCGGCAGGCGACCAACGCCGGGCGCACGGTCCTAGCGGACCTCCGACAGGAGACCGGCGAAGCATCGACCCGCCTCGTGATTGCGGGTTCGGCCAAGCCGAGCTTCACCTATCACAGTCCCGATCCGCTCACCCTCGTGGTCGACATCGCGGATGCCGATTCCACGAGGCTGCCCGCGCGGCTCGAGGTCGCCACCCGCGAGATCGAATCGCTGCGGGTCTACAGCCTGGTGCGGGGCGACGGACGCCCGACCGCACGGGTCGAGGTGAGGCTTGCGGCTCTCTCGCCCTTCACTGTGGAGGAGGCGGGTAACGACGTCCTCATCACTGTGTCGCGGCCGGCGAACAGCAAGGCCGCCGCGCTCCCGGCCCCACAGAAGGCGGCCGAGCCCATGGCGACCGCGCCCGTGACGCCCGTTCTCAAGGCGCCGGTGGCGCCCGTCCGATCCGAATCGGCGCCTCGTGCGACGCGCATCTCCGGCGTCACCAAGCTCCCCGATGGCCAGCTCGGCTACCACGTGGCCGGCAACGGCACTCTCAAGCCCGAGACGTTCTTCCTCAAGAACCCCAATCGGCTGGTTGTCGACTTCCCGGATGTGATCGCCACCAAAGGTCAGAGCCTGCCGGCGGCGGTTTCCCCGGTCAAGGGGATTCGCCTTGCCCAGTTCTCGGCCGCACCCCCGCGCGTCGCCCGCCTGGTTCTTGATGTCGAGGGCGCCACCCCGTATCGCCTGGTGCCGGATGCCAACGGCGTCGCGATTGTCTTCGGCGAAGGCGCACCCGCAACCCCCGCCCTCCTCGGCGCGCCCGCGAAGGCGATCGAGCCGGAAGTCACGGCCGTGGTTCAGAAGGAGCCGGTCGCCCTCGAGGCTCCCGAGGCCCAGTCCGCCCCGGCGGCCCTCAGCCCTGCGGCAACGAGCACTGCCTCCATGTCGTCCTCGATGAAGCCGATGGTCAGCGCCGAGCCGATCGCCGCCCAGCCCGCCGGGAGCACCGGCGGATCCGATATCGACGAAGGTCCGCAGTGCGGCGAGCCTCCCTTCAGCGGCCACCTCATCAGCATGGACTTCAAGGAGGGCGACCTCATTGACATGTTCCGTTTGATGTCCGAGGTCTCGAGCCTCAACATCATCGTGAATCCCGGCATCACCGGCAAGGTCAGCCTCACCGTCAAGGAGGTCCCGTGGGACCAGGCGCTCTCGCTGGTCCTCAAGACCCAGGGGCTCGGCTGCACCATCGACGGCAACGTGGTCCGGATCGCCCGTCTCAGCGACCTCAAGAAGGAAGAGCAGGACCTGCGCGACCTCAAGAAGGAGCGCGAGCTCTCCGGCGAACAGACATCGTGGCAGGGACGTCTGTCCTACCTCGACACCGACCAGGTGAAGTCCGTGGTGGAGAAGACAGTGCTCTCCGACCGCGGGACCTTCACCGCCATCGGAACCAGCCCGGTGTTCATCATTCGCGATCTTCCGGAACGGGTCGATGCCGCGAAGCGTCTGGTCCTGGAACTCGATCGTCCGAGCGCGCAGGTGGAAATCGAGGCCCGCATCGTGATCACCAGCCGAAACTTCTCGCGTCAGATGGGTGTGCAGTGGGGCTTCCTGAATCAGCAGGTTCCGCAGTACGGAAACACCACCAACCTGGCCTTCCCGAACTCGGTCATCCTCAATGGACAGGGCATTCCCAGTGTGAACGGCCTCCCCGCGGATCAGGGCGGCCTCGCCACCAACGCCGGGATCGGCACGGGCAGCCGCGGGTACATGATCAACCTGCCGACCGCGAACGCGACCTCGGGCATCGGGGTGTCCCTCGGGAACATCCTCGGAAGCTTCAATCTCGACGCGGCTCTCACCGCCGCCGAAGCCACGGGCCGCGCGCGCATCATCTCGACGCCGCGCATCACCACCCAGAACAAGGTGGAGGCCGAGATCAAGCAGGGCGTCCAGATTCCGTACCAGACCATCAGCAATGGAACGGTTACGGTGAGCTTCAAGGACGCCGGGCTGTCGCTCAAGGTGACCCCGCAGATCACCGATGCGGGCACGGTCTTCATGAAGATCCTGGTGGACAACTCGACACCGGACTTCGGCCGCGCCCTCCCGGGCGGCGTTCCGATCAACACCCAGTCGGCTCAGACCTCGGTACTGGTGAAGGATGGCTCGACCACCGTCATCGGCGGCATCCACCAGGGCCAGGAGACCATCTCCCGGCAGAACACGCCGTTCCTGTCGCAGATCCCCGTCCTGGGGCTGCTGTTCAAGAACAAGTCCACGCAGAGTCTCAACAACGAGCTCCTGATCTTCATCACGCCCAGGATCGTCCGCTAGGAAGGGGAAAGAGAAACCATGACCCGCACACTGTTGAAAAAGATCACGTCACGGACCGCGCTGCTCACGGCAGCGGTGGCGATCGCCGGATGCTCGGCTAACTACAGCACCGCCAACTCCTCGTCTGTCCTGCTGATCCTCGCGGCGATCAACGGCGGAGCGCCGATGAAGTCGGACGTGCTGAAAGAGGGGAGCATCTTCAACGACCAGGCGGAGATCGCGATCGCGGTTCGCTTCAAGAACCCGAACATCGATACGGTTCCCCAGATCCCAAGCGCCGTGATCATCGAACGGTACGAGGTCAAGTACCGCCGGTCCGACGGCAAGGGTGTCGAGGGGCAGGATGTCCCCTTCGCCATCTCGGGCAACGTCACCGCCGCTTACGACGTCAAGAACAGCGGAACCGACCCCCTGATCATCGACGTGGTGCGCGCCCAGGCCAAGTTGGAACCCCCCCTCCGCAACCTCCAGAACGGGGGCGGCGCCATCATCGTGACCATGTTCGCCGACATCACGCTCCACGGGCGGACGATCTCAGGACAGCCGGTGACGGGCACGGGCAGCCTGCAGATCGACTTCGCCGACTGGGCGGACAATTGATCGGTTTCTTTCGGGTTCCAAGGATCCAGAAGGCAAGGAGAATTTCCATGCGGAGTAGCACAATGACAAAGAAACTGACCGTGGTGCTGTTGACCTGCGGGCTGAGCCTCCAGGGGTGCGGCCTCGACAAGGTCGAGGTCCCCGGCTCCTTGAGCGGCCCGTCGGCCATCGGAATCAACCTCGATATCAAGGCGCTGCCCGACATCGTGGTCGCCGACGGCATCCAGACCTCGGTTGTTCAGGTCGTGGTTTCCGACCAGAACGGCAAGCCGATGCCCAACAAAGACATCGTGTTTGTCATCTTTGACGAATCCGGCAATATCGCCGAGATCGGCCAGCTGACCAACGCCGCGGGTCAGCGTGTCTACGGCTCCACCACGATCAGATCGAACGCGAACGGTATCGCCCAGGTCGTCTACACGACCCCCGAGCGGCGCGACTTCACCGCGAACTCGTCGATCCTTGTCGGCGCCCGCCCCGTCTCTACGGACTCGAACGGAGCGATCTACTCGTACGCGCGGATCGAACTGCGCTCGGCCGAGCCGCGACGCTTCCCGCAGATCCCCGGCAACACCTCGCCCGTCTGCAACTTCAACATCGCCCCGAACAATCCGATCAACAAGGAAGGCACCGTCCTCCGCTTCTTCTCGACCGCCAACGATCCGGACGGCTACATCGTCCGCTACGAGTGGTACTTTGGCGACGGCACGTCGTCCAGCGGGGCCGAAGGCCACATCGACGTTCAGAAGGGCTACCCCAACGCCGGGACGTACACGGTGACGCACATCGTCACCGACAACGTGGGCGCCCAGGCCGCCTGCTTCGTGGACGTCGTCATCGTTCCGTAGCCTCCTAGAACCCCCCAAAGAAGGCCCGGCTGTTGTAGGCTTCCTACGACATCCGGGCCTTCGCCTTTTCTGGAGGCCCGGCCGAGGACACCGACACCGCCCATGGAAGACACCCACCGAACCGCGGAGCTCCGCAGAAAGCTCGATAAAGACCCGGGATCGAGACTGTTCGCGCAGCTTGCCGAGGAGCTTCGGAAGGAAGGCCGTCACGAAGAGGCCATCGGCGTCGCGCGAAAGGGGCTCGAGAAGAATCCGAACTATCCGTCGGCACGCCTGACGCTCGCGCGGTCCCTCCTCGATTCCGGCCGCCCCGGTGAGGCACGCCCCGAACTCGAGCAGATCGTCAAGGCGTCGCCCGACAACATCCTCGCCAGTCGTCTTCTCGGTGACGCGCTCCAGGATCTTGGCGACTACCCGCAGGCTCTCGCGCAGTTCGAGAAGACGCTCAGGCTCTCACCGGGCGACAAGATGCTCGTCGATCGGATCGCGATGCTCAAGTCTCGTGATCAAGCCGCGCCCGCCGCGGCTTCGGCCGCGCCTCCGGCGACGTTCCCCTCGGTCCCCGGGATAGCGGCGTCGGCGGCGGAACTGCCCGCAGTCGGCATTCCTTCAGTCGCCGTTCCCGAAGCGTCGCTCCCCGCGGTCTCGCTCCCCGAGGCTCCGGTTCCCCCCGCGGTGGCGCCCGCGACGCCTCCCCCCGCAGTCGAGTTCCCCGCGGTGTCCGTCCCGGAGGCGGCGCCCCCCTCGGTCGAAATGCCAAAGGCGGCGGCCGCCGTGGCTCTCGACCGCGACCTGGCGTCCGGCACCTTGAGCCACGGCGCCCTGACGGTGTCCGAGTTGATGCACTTCGAAGCCGCTGCCGGGTCGAGTCTCGCCGACGCTCCGCTGCCGAGCGCGGCGCCCGAGGCGGCCGCTCTGCCCTCTGTCCTCCCCGAAGAGTTGCCGGCGGTGCCGGTTCCCTCGGCGGAGCTCCCCTCGGTTGAGGTGCCCACTCTGGCCGATGACGACCTCGGCGCTCAGACCCTTCCTCTCACCAGCATGACCCTCGCGGATCTCTACCTGCAGCAGGGTCTCAAGGCCGAGGCCAGCGCGGTCCTCTCGCAGGTCATGAAAGAGGAGCCGCAGAACAAAGAGGCCAAGTCGAAGTTCGCGGCGGTCGCGGCCGAACTCGACGCCTCTCCCGCCGCCGATCCCACGGCCACCGAACCCGCTCCGCCCGTAGTTATCTCCTCCCCCGCGTCCGCGCCGGCGCAGCGCACAAAAACGGAAGTCCGCGAACAGACCATCCTGTCGCTCAAGGCGTTTCAGAGCGCGGTTGAGCGCGAGGCCCTTCAGCAAAAGGCGACCGAGCAGAGGCCTCTTTAGATGGCTTTTGTGAGGGGCGTCCCGAGATTCCATAGGAGCTAGAACGCCATGAGTGTTTTCGACGTCGCCCTCGAGCAGGTCGTGACTCGCGTTCCCGAGATCCGTTTCGTGACCCTCACCGACACCGACGGCATCGAGGTCGCCCGCAAGTCCGTTCGCACGGACCAGGCGGCGCAGAGTCTCGCCACCGAATACACCACCGTGCTTCGCACCGTCGTGGGAATGGCGCGGGACCATGGTCTCGGCGCTCTGCGGGAGCTTCAGATCGGGACGGAGAAGACCACGGCACTGCTCGTGGCGGTTACCGCCGAGTACTACCTCGTGGCGCTTCTCGAACCCGATTCCATCACCGGCCGCGCGCGATTCCACCTTCGCA
Source organism: uncultured Acidobacteriota bacterium (assembly GCA_964494295.1). Taxonomy (GTDB): domain Bacteria; phylum Acidobacteriota; class Vicinamibacteria; order Fen-336; family JAGNNV01; genus JAGNNV01. The sequence continues at coordinate 4,265 of CAZBTT010000081.1, read as the reverse complement.
TGGCCGGACTCGAACTCGAGCGCGAGTTCGCGTAAGGTCTTACGTCGGCCCGGCGGCCGCGCTTTTTTGTCGCGCTGCTTCGATGCCTGGCCTCAAGGGAGTGCTGATTCCATTGGAACTTGAAACACTGAAATCCGTCCTGTCCATGATCGAGGGGACCGACGTCGTCGAGGTCGAACTCGAGGAGGCGGGGAGGAAGGTCCGCGTTCGCCGGGGTGAGGTCGCCCGGGCGGCGGCCCCTGTTCACGCTCCTCTCCACGCTCCGGCCCTGGCGCCCGCAACCCACGCCGCTGCCCCGCTTCCCGCCGCGCCCGCCATGGTCGAAGCTCCGGCTTCGCACCACCTGATGAAGTCGCCGATCGTCGGCACCTACTATCGCGCCTCCGATCCCACCGCCGCGCCCTTCGTCAAGCTGGGCGATGTCGTGCGCAAAGGGCAGGTTCTGTGCATCATCGAGGCGATGAAGCTCATGAACGAGATCGAGTCCGACGTCGCGGGCGAGGTCATCAAGATCCACCCCGAAAACGGCCATCCCGTCCAGTTCGGCGAGCCGCTCTTCACGATCAAGACGGCCTGAGCGGCGCCCCCCAGGGCCTCGCGAGCTAAACGCCAGATGTTCAAGAAAGTACTGATCGCCAACCGCGGCGAAATTGCACTGCGGGTGATCTGGGCCTGCAAGGAACTCGGCCTCAAGACCGTCGCGGTCTACTCCGAAGCCGACCGGAACTCGCTGCACGTCAAGTTCGCGGACCAGGCGATCTGCATCGGTCCCCCGCGATCGAAGGACTCGTACCTGAGCGTGCCCGCGATCATCTCCGCCGCGGAGATCACCGGCGCGGACGCGATCCATCCAGGCTATGGCTTCCTCGCGGAGTCCTCCTATTTCGCGGAGGTCTGCGAGGCCTGCCGGATCACGTTCATCGGCCCCTCGCCGCAGGCGATTCGGCTCATGGGCGACAAGAGCCGCGCGAAGAAGGCCATGATCAAGGCGGGAGTGCCCGTGGTTCCCGGCTCTCCCGGCATTCTCGAAAACGAGGAGCAGGCGATAGGGGTGGCCCGGGACATCGGCTATCCCGTCATCGTGAAGGCTTCGGCGGGCGGCGGCGGGCGCGGCATGCGCATCGTCCGCGACCCCAAAGACCTCCTTGCCGCGTTCAGGGCCGCGCAGGCCGAGGCCACGGCCGCCTTTGGCGTGCCCGACCTCTACATCGAGAAGTTCATCGAGCAGCCTCGCCACATCGAGATCCAGGTGATGGCGGACCAGCGTGGGAATGTGGTCTCCCTTCACGAGCGCGAGTGCTCGATCCAGAGGCGGCACCAGAAGCTCATCGAAGAGGCGCCGTCGCCGGCCGCGCTCATGAACGAGAAGCTGCGTCGCCGCATGGGGAAGACCGCGACCGATGCCGCCGCGGCGGTGAACTACTCGAATGCGGGAACCATCGAGTTCCTGCTCGACGCCTCGGGCAACTACTACTTCATGGAGATGAACACCCGCATCCAGGTGGAGCACGGGGTCACCGAACTCGTCACCGGGCGCGATCTCGTGAAGGAGCAGATCCTCGTGGCCGCCGAGCAGCCGCTCTCGTTCCGCCAGGCCGACGTTGGTCTCGTCGGTCACGCCCTCGAATGCCGCATCAACGCCGAGGATCCCCGGACCTTCGCGCCGTCGCCCGGTCTCATCCGGCACTTCTGGGTTCCCGGCGGGCCCGGGATCCGCGTCGACACCTTCGCTCACGAGGGCTGTGAGGTTTCGCCCTACTACGACAGCATGGTCGCCAAGCTCATGACCTTCGGCAAGGACCGCACCGAGGCGATCGCCCGCATGCGGCGCGCGCTCGACACGATGGTGGTCGAAGGCATCAAGACCTCCATTCCGCTCCAGCGTCAGATCATGGACGACCCCGACTTCATCGCGGGCAAGCTCGACACCGGTTTCATGGAGCGCTTCTTGAAGCGCACCGCTGCGATTTGACGGAGAGCCACGGCACGCCCGGCCGTCGCGTCCTGCCGACCGAGCCCTTTCTTTATCCGATCGTCGACGCGTCGATGGTGGGTGAGCACTCCCTCTCGGATTGGGTGAAGTGGCTCGCGGGCCCGGGCAAGGCCCCGCTTGTGCAATGGCGCTTCAAGGGCCTCACCGATGCCGAGGCTTTGGCGGGGGCTCGGGAACTGCGGGTGGCGACCCGGGACCTTGGCGTCATGCTGATCATCAACGACCGCCCCGACATCGCGCGAATGGTGGAGGCGGACGGGGTTCATCTCGGGCAGGAAGACCTCGATCCCGAGGACGCGCGGGCTCTGCTGCCCGGGGTTCTCATCGGCGTGTCGACCCACGATCGATCGCAGTTCGAAACCGCCCTCGCCAAGCCCGTCGACTACATTGCGGTCGGGCCGGTGTTTGAGACCGCGTCCAAGGCGAATCCGGATCCGGTGGTCGGCCTTCCGTTCGTGGCGTGGGCGCGGGAGCAGACCCTGAAGCCGATCGTGGCGATCGGCGGGATAACCGGGGCAAATGCCTTCGCGGTTACCCAGGCGGGCGCACGCGGTCTCGCCGTGATCTCCGAGCTCATGAAGGCGGCGCGCCCGGAAGAAGCCGCGGCTGCCTTCGTCAAGGCGATCCGCGGGGAGCGGGCGGGATAACATCTCTTCACCATGACCGCCCGAACCCTCGATGGAGCCGCAACCGCAAGACAGATTCGCGAAGAGGTGAAGGCCGAGGCCCTCGCTTTCGTCACCGCGGGGGGGCGGCGGCCCGGCCTTGGCGCTCTGCTCGTGGGCGACGACCCGGCCTCGCACATCTACGTGTCGAGCAAGACGAGGGCGTGTGAAGAACTCGGGCTGCACCATGTGACCGAGCGACTGCCCGCCACCGCTACCACCGAAGAGGTCCTGGCCGTGGTCGCGAGATTCAACCAGGATCCCGCGATCCACGGGATCCTCGTCCAGCTTCCGCTGCCGAAGCAGGTCGATGCGCTTCGCGTCCTCGACGCGGTCTCCCCGCGAAAGGACGTGGATGGCTTCCATCCCGAAAACGTCGGCCTCCTCTCCCAGGGACGGGTTCGGTTCGCTCCGTGCACACCCGCGGGTGTGATGGAGCTGCTGCGTCGCGAGGGCATCGATCCCAAGGGGAAGACCGCGGTCGTGGTGGGCCGCAGCGACATCGTCGGAAAACCGATGGCCCTTCTTCTCCTCCACGCCCATGCCACCGTCACCATCGCGCACTCGCGCACGAAGGACCTGGCCGCGGTCACCCGGACTGCTGACATCCTGGTCGCGGCTGTGGGGAAGCCAGGCCTCCTGCGCGCGGATTATGTGCGGGAGGGAGCGGTGGTGATCGATGTCGGCATCCACCGCATCTCCACGGAAGCCGAGGCGCGCGACATGTTGTCCGAGACGCGGCTTGCGAAGTTCGATCCAGCCAAAGGCGCGGTGGTGGGGGATGTCCACTCTCCATCCGTGAGCCGGATCGCGTCGGCCTTGACCCCGGTTCCGGGCGGCGTCGGACCTCTCACCATCGCGATGTTGATGGCCAACACCCTCAAAGCCGCGAAACTCTTCGGCCGCGCCTGACGTGACGGTGCTGCCGCCGTATCGCGTGGGGCTCACCGGCTCGATCGCGTCGGGGAAGTCCACGGTGGCGAAGCGGCTCAAGGACCGCGGCATCCCCGTGATCGATCTCGACAAAGTGGGCCACGAGGTTCTGCGCCGCCGTCACGAAGCCTTCGAGCCGGTGGTGGCGGAATTTGGCGAAGGCATCCTCGGCCCTGACGGCGAGATCGACCGGAAGAAACTCGGTGCGGTGGTGTTCAAAGACGCCGCCGCGCGCGAACGACTGAACCAGATCATGCATCCGAAGATCCGCGAGGAGGAGGCGCGCCGCGTCCTGGCCATGGCCGAGGACGGCGTCAAGGCGGTGGTCACGGAGGCCGCGCTCCTCATCGAGTCCGGTCAGAAGAAGCGTTTCGATTTCTTCGTGGTGGTCGGCTGCGACCCCGCGGTGCAGATCGCGCGGCTCATGAAGCGGGACGGATCGACCGCGGAGCAGGCCAGGAGCCGGATTGACGCGCAGCTCTCCTTCGAGCAGAAGAAGGCCGAGGCCGACTGGGTGATCGATACGAGCGGCGAAAAAGAGCACACGTTCGCGGAAACGGACCGGCTCGCGATAGAGATCCTCCGGCGGGCGGCAGAGAAGGCGGAAGTTCCGCCGGCAGGCTCCTAGTCGGGGATCTGAATCCCCAACGAGGCGAGGGTGGGTACAAGGTCCT
>CAZBTT010000080.1:0-13131 GCA_964494295.1 uncultured Acidobacteriota bacterium | reverse complement strand
GGTGGCACGCGAGGAGGCGGAGACCGCGTGGGCGAGAATCACGTCCGAAGCATCGGGGAAGCGACGCCACAGCCGCTCGGTTTCGAGGGCGCAGGTCTGGATCGCGAAAGCCTCGGAGAGGACGCTCTTGAGCGACACGCGGGCGAACGAGAGAAAAAGCGGACTCTCTGAAACGACCAGGACCATGCCGGAGGAGAGACCGGCCGGGAACACCTTGTCGGGGGTGGGAACGCTGAGGGTGAAGACCACCAGCTTTCCAAGCGACGCCACACCCTCGACCCGGCCCACATGATAGGGAAGAACCGCCACCACGAGACCGGCGGCGAGTCTTGGATTGGCATCCAGTTCGTCGAGGGTCGCGGTGCGAACCTGCGTCCCGAGCGCTTCCTTGATCTCACTCGCGTAGACCATGGCCATTTCACTCGAAGGGTCGACGACGAGAATTCCCTCGGCCGCGCGGGGCTCGGCGAAGCGCGCCACCGCGGCCAGAATGTCTTCCTTGCCTAGACCGGTCGCCACCGCCTCTTCCACGGCGGCGCGGAGCTTCATGGCCACTGTCGATTGAAGAGCGGTTCGGCGCGGCCGGGGCTCGACGAAGACTCCCGAGCCCGAACGAACTACCACATGCCCGGAGGCCGACAGGTCGCGGTAGGCCGCCGAGATGGTATTCGCATGGACCTTGAGCTTGCGCGCCCAGGTTCGGATGGGGGGCAGGCGGGAACCGCGGGGGAGCTCGCCCGAAAGCATGGCGAGTTCGATCTGGGCCCGGATCTGGTCTTTGACGGGAACGCCCGAGTTCCGTTTGATTCTGACCAACATCGCCACCTCGCTCAGGAGGGACTTACCGACGCCGCCCGCGAAGGCTTACCGGTCCCGGCTCAGACTCCCTGCGGACGCAAGAGGGCCGGCGAGCCCAGAAGCGGCGCGTCGTCACGATCCGAAGACACGGTGTCCGAGAGATGGTCCGAGACCTCGACAATGCGCCTCTCCTCCGCCCGGCGCCGCTCCTGAAGTTCGGCGAAACGCTCCTCGGCTTCCGTGATCTCGCGGCGCAGTCTCTCGACTTCGGCGCGCTTCTCGGTGACGAAGGCGTCGAGTTCCTGCCGGGCGCGCACCACCGCTTCTTCCGCGCGAAGGCGCTCGGCCTGCATCTCGGCTTCCTTGGCAAGGGCGAAACGCTCGATCGCGTGATCGCGCTGAACCGCGTCTTTCAAGACGTCGGTGAACTCAACGCCTGCGGCCTCGAGAGCGGCGAGAACGGCGGCGGCGCGCTGCTCGGGACGAATGGCCACGAGGCGCGGATGGTTCAACATCGACTCGACCTTGTCGATCCCGTACCCGTGCGGAGGCGGCTCGATGCGGGCCTCGCGATACACCTCGCCGAAGTCCATGATCTCCGCGGGGAGTTTCGAGGGAGGCATGTCCGCGGGCTTCTGGTCGTAGGCCTGAGGCAGGATCTCGACGAGTCTCTCGCTCGAACCGTCGGCGAGGCCGGTGGGCTCGATCAACCGAACGCCGCGGCCCACGAGATTACGGACTTTGCTCATGACTCGGAGTCCGTCTTCTGGCCTTCGCGAAGCCGCTTGAGGGCGTCCACCGGGTTGGCGGCGCCGTCTTCGACCAGCGCGGCTTTACCCCAGCCCGCGTTCCGCGCCTCTTCGGCTGCGGCTTTGAGGGCCATCTCGAGACCGGACTGAGACAGCGGGCGGGTGTCTGCGCCCACCTCTCCGTGCTCGACCGGCTCGACGGGCATCACCGTCACGGCTTCGACCACAGGGGCGGGCGGCGCTGCTTCTTGCACGGGGGCCACCTCCGGGGCGGGCGGCGGTTCGGGGGCGGGGGCCTCTTCGCGAGAAAACGGGCGCATTTCGATGGTCGCGTCGAAGCGCTCGATGACTCGCGCGGCCTGCGAAAGGGCGGGGCGCGACTCTGCCACCGGCGAAGGAAGCTGCTCGACGAAATACGCCAGGGAACGGAACAGACGGTCCTGCTCCATCCGCTTGCGAATCTCGAGATCGGACTGCGCGCGCACCGCGGCGGTGCTCCCCTGGGCGAGGCGCTCGATCTGGCTCTGCTTCTGACGGGTGAACGTCTCGACCGTATCCTGAAGCGCCTCGGCGCGGCTCTCGTTGCGGGAGCGCAGGCTCTGAAGCTCGAGAGCCTTCTCGGCCTCGTAAGCGGCAAGAGCCTTGCGGCGCAGCACGGCGTCTTGAGAGACGTCGGAAGGCGGAACACCCGCGGCATCGAGGGCGGTCAGAAGGGCGCTTCGGCGGACGTTACGATCGAGGCCAACCAGACGCCGGCTCGTGAGCAGGCGATAAACGCGTTCGACTCCGTAACCATGAATCGGCGACTTGATCCCCGCCTTGCGATAGACCTCTTCGAAATCGGAAACGGGAATCTGGGGCGGGGCGGGCACCGCCATCGCGGCGGGAGCCGGGGCGATCGCCGCGTCCTGTGCGCTCGGCCGCACCCAGTTCTCAGGACTCACGACCGGTGCGGCCTGCACGGCTGCTGGGGCAGCAGCGGGTTTCAGTGAAGTGAAAGGCGCCGCTTCGTCGAACTTTGGTGCGGGCGCAGCGGGGGCGGGAGATTCGGCCGGGGTCGCACCGGCGCGGACCGAGGGTTTGACCCGCTCGAACTCCGGGATGGGAAGCGATTGCGAGGATGCCGCGATCGCCTCCGGGGTGGCCTCTCCGGGCGCGCCGCGTGGGCTCTCGTCGGCGGTGTCGCCGCGTTTCCAGGAGGTCGCGCGCGACGAAGTGGGCGCCACCGTCTCTTCGTCAGGATTCCACTCGAAAGAGGAATCCTCCTTGGGCGAGACAGCACCCTCTGGTGGCGTCGATTCGAACACCTTGTTGAAGAGATTCTTGAGGGGATTCATGGGGAGACGGACGGCGCTTCAAGCTCCGCCGATGACTTGTATCAGCGGGCCTGTTTCAAGTCAAACCGGGGAAGGGCGGCTATTCTCTCAAGGTCCGCCGAATTGTAGAAATCGGCCCCTGTGCTAAGAAGCGGGAGATGCCGGCGCACAAGGAAGCTGCCCTCGAGGCGTACCGCGCCAAACGCGCGGCCTCCCAGACCCCCGAACCTTTTGGCGGCCTTGGACTTCCCGACGAGACCGACTGGACCAAACCCCGGATGTTCGTGGTCCAGAAACACGCGGCGACCAGGCTCCACTACGACTTCCGACTTGAGTGGCGCGGCACACTCGTGAGCTGGGCGATTCCCCAGGGCCCGTCCACCGACATCGCGGAAAAGCGGCTCGCGATGATGGTCGAGGACCATCCGGTGGAGTACGCCGACTTCGAGGGCGTCATTCCCAAGGGCAACTACGGGGCCGGTGAAGTCATCGTCTGGGACAAGGGTCTGTGGCTTCCCCTCGAGGACCCGGAAGAGGGCTTCGAGAAGGGGAAGCTGCTCTTCGAAATGCGGGGCTTCAAGCTACATGGGCGCTTCACCCTCGTGCGCACAAAGCGGCAAGGACAGAAGGACTCAAAGGAATGGCTGCTCATCAAGAAGCCGGATGCCTACGCGGGCGCCGAAGGGGCCCGTTTCCTCACCCCGGAGTCGATCTACTCGGGTCTCACCCTCGAGGAGATCCAGAACGGCTCGAAGAAGGCGGCGGCGATCCGCGAACGTCTGTTGGCACTCGAAGCCCCGCGGGCGCCGGTAGAGCCCGCACCCGATTTCATGCTCGCGGAAGACGCGAAAGGACCGTTCTCCGATCCCAACTTCATCTACGAACTCAAGTACGACGGGTACCGCCTGCTCGTGGTCGTCGAGGACGGGAAATGCGAACTCGTCTATCGCCGGGGGAGCAAGGCCACCGAGCTCTATCCCGAGATCGCGCGCGCCGCGTCGCTCCTCCCCTTCTCAAGCCTGATCCTCGACGGCGAACTTGTATGTCTCGACGACAACGCTCGTCCGAGCTTCGCGAGATTGCAGCAGCGGTCGCAGTTACGACGCACCGCCGACGTCGCCGCGGCCACGGTGAGACTTCCCGCGACCCTGCAGACCTTCGACATCCTGGCCTTCGAGGATTTCGACCTGCGCTCGCTGCCCCTGCTCGAACGAAAGAGCCTTCTGCGCGATGTTCTTCCGAGGGCAGGTCCGTTGCGCTTCGTCGATCACATCGCCCAGGAAGGCGTGCTCTTCTACAACGAAGTCGAACGCATGGGCCTCGAAGGCGTGATGGCCAAACGCGCGGACTCGAAGTACCGCGCGGGGCGGACGAGCGACTGGCAGAAACTGAAGACCGACAAGACCGCGGACTTCGTGGTCATCGGAATGACGCCGCCCGAAGGTTCGCGCACCGGTTTTGGAGCGCTGCACCTGGCCGCCTACACGCGCGCGCCGCTGGAAGCGGGCGGACCGCAGAGCGAACCGCGCCTCATCTACGCCGGCCGCGTGGGAAGCGGTTTCACCGAGGACCAGCTCAAGGACTACAAGGGGCTGCTCGAGAAGGATGTCGTGGCGGTGGCGCCGTGCGCCATTGTCGACGAGCCCAAGGGCAGCATCTACGTGGCCCCGCGTCACGTGGTCGAAGTCCGTTTCAAGTCGTGGTCGCCGCAGAGTCTTCTGCGTCAGCCCGTGTTCCTTCGCTGGCGCGACGACAAGCCGCCTGAAGAATGTGTAAGGCCTGGCGAGGATTTCGCAGCCACGGAGGAGACCAGGGAAGCCAGAGAGGCCGCGCCCCTTGTGGTCGACAAGGCGGTCCGATTCACCAACCTCACCAAGGTCTTCTGGCCGGTCTCGGATGCCAACGCGGTCGCGTACACAAAAGGCGATCTCATCGACTACTACCGGAACGTGGCGCCCTGGTTCTTGCCCTACCTCGCGGACCGGCCGATCACCCTCACCCGCTATCCCGACGGCATCCACGGCAAGAGCTTCTTTCAGAAAGACGCGCCGCCCTTTATCCCCGGGTGGATGCGCACCGAGCGCCTGTGGAGCGAGGACACGGGGAGAGAACTCGACCTCATCATCGGCGGTGACCGCTCCGCGGGCGACCTCGAAACCCTTCTCTTCATCGCGAACCTCGGCGCCATCGTCCTCCATGCGTGGAACGCTCGGGCGTCCGACCCGGCCCGGCCCGACTGGATCATTCTCGACCTCGATCCCAAGGAAGCGCCTTTCGATCACGTGATCACCCTCGCCCAGGAAGCGAAAGCCCTCTGCGACGAAATCGGCTTGCCCTGTTTCGCCAAGACCACGGGCTCCTCCGGTCTCCACGTCCTGGTGCCCACGGGAAGTGCGTTGACCCACGACCAGTGCAAGACGTTCGCGGAGTTGCTCGCCCGCCTGATCGTCACGCGGCGTGACACAATGGCGACCATCGTGAGCATCCCGGCCCATCGCGACGGCAAGGTCTAGATCGACTTCATCCAGAACGGCCACGGCAAATTGCTGGTGGCGCCGTTTTCGGTTCGACCGCTCCCTGGAGCACCCGTGTCGATGCCTCTTGAATGGTCCGAGGTACGGCAGGGGCTGACGCCGCGGCAGTTCACGATGACGAACGCGGTGCCGCGTCTTCAAGCCCTTGGACACGACCCGCTGATCGGCGTGCTCAAGGAAAAGCCGGATCTGCTGAGCGCGCTTGGGAAGCTTGGAGAACGCGTTGGCTGAGCCGCTCTTCTTCTTCGACGGTGCGGACGTGGAAGCAGCGAGGGGAGCCACGAGTCGGGGCGAGCGCGTGATCGCGTTTTCGGACGCAGCCTCGAACCGGCTCTCCGCGACCGCCGTCCCGTTCTCACGATCCGTCGAAGCTCTCGGCGACGATCCCGAGATGCCGCTCTATCGCGCCGCCGCCGACTGGACCAAAGCTTTCGGCACGAAAGCGGTGGACGGGAACGCTCAGACCCTTAAGGACGCGCTTCGGTACCGCGAAACCACGCTGTGGTGGTGGGCCGAGCTGTATCTGCACCACAACACCGACGCGGCGCGGCGGGTCCGCTTCCTCGAAACAGCGTCGCGGGTCATCGAGCGCTTCGACGGGGCGGCGGTGCGGACGCACGGCCTGGCCCTGGACGAGACCCTCCTGCTCGAGCGTCTGGCCACGGCCAGGAAGATCGGATTCGCGCGTGGCCCCGCCAAAGGAGAGGTCCATCCGGCCGCGCGGTCCGCGATGACCGCGGGGCTGCTCGAGGCCTCGAAGCTCGTGGCCACCGCGGCGAAGGGGAGGGGAGGGAGCGACGATCGGCTCCTCTCGAGAGCGGTGGTGTTCGTGTCGCACGCCGCGTTCTGGAAAACCCGAAAAGCGAGGGACGGACACGAGGAAGGCTACGAGCACTACCTCGACGCGCTGCTCGACGAGTCGAGGCGGCGCGGTCTTCCGATCGTGACCCTGGGCGTTGGACCGCAAACCACATTCAGAACCCGGACCACGGGCGAGAAGTGGAGAGAACGGCTCACCCTGCAGCTCCCGAAGGACGAGCGGTATGTCCACATCAATCGTTTCGTCACCCCGAAGGTGGCCGCGGCCGCGCTGAAGGCGTTCGGAAAAGCACTCTCCATCCGCAACCGGTTCCAGAACGCGCCTTCGCTCAAGGCGGCGTTCTCTCATCGCGGCGTCGCGTTCGACGACCTCTCCCATGAAGATCTGGGCCGAACCTTGCTCCATCAAGTTCCCTGGGCGGCGCGATGCCTCCTCGAGTTCGACGCTGCGTTTCGCGAGTTGGACCCTCGCCTGGTGTGCCTGTACGCGGAGAGCTCCGGTCTCGGACGAGCGGCGATCGAATTCGCGCGAACGCGGGGCGTGAAGTCGCTGGGCATTCAGCACGGCATCCTGTATCCGAACTACTTCTCGTACGAGAGGACGGACGAGGATGTAACGCTCGGCACGCCCATCGCCGATACCACGGCCATGTACGGCGACGACGGTGTCCGCCTTCTCGAGGACACCTTCCGATATCCGAAGGGCCGGGTGGTCTCGACCGGCTCGCCGCGATACGACGCTCTCGCTGCGGAGATTCGAACCGTGAACCGCGACGCGCGCAGGCGCGACCTCGGCGTCTCGGCGCACGAGAAACTGGTCGTTCTCGCCAGTAGATACGCGGGCATCCGCGATACCCACAAGGCGTCCGGACCCGCCTTCGCAGGCCTACTCGCCGCGATTGAAGGAATCGAAGGCGCGCGTCTCATCGTGAAGCCCCACCCCGCCGAGCCGAAAGACGCCTACGATCCGGACATCGCGGCCTCCACGCTGGGGACTCGTGTGCGCGTCATCGCGGATCGCTCCCTCACCGACATCCTCCCCGCCGCCGATCTTCTCGTGACCGTGGAGTCGCTCTCGGCCACCGAAGCGCTCGTGGCCGGCGTGCCCGTCGTGGTCCTTCGACATCCCTCCAATCTGCGGGACGTGGTCGCGAGTGGGGCTGCGCTCGGCGTGCCGGACGGCGGCGATCCGCGCCCATTCATCGAGTCGTTGCTGAAGGACGAGGCGTCTCGCGCCGCCTGGCGCGGTTCGCGGGACGCCTTTTTGAACGACGTCGCCCGTGGCGTCGATGGCCAGGCCTTGAACCGGCTTCTCCACCTGGTGTCCACCATGGCGGATCTCGAGACACAGCCGACGCCCGCTCAGTAACGATCAGCCGCCTGAGGGGCCCGCGGTCGCACGCGAAATGCGAGGCTGATGCGCTCGCCCACACGATCCACTGTTTTCGGAATCCCGTGATCGTAGTGAATCTGCGTTTCGTAGCTCATGACGAAAAGGCTCCCGCGTTGGAGATCGGTATGGAACGCGCGGCGTGGAGGTTCTTTCGCGCGGATGGTCATCCTTCGGGTGGAGCCAAGAGAAAGCAGCGCGATCGGCTGGCCAGGTTCCAGTTCGTGGAGGTGATCGTTGTGGGGCGCGACACTGTCCTGTCCGGAGCGGTAGAGATTGAGGCCAACGCTCGTGAAAGGAACATCGAGCGCACGCACGACCCGCTCCGCGGCCAGACGAAGGCAGGGGGGCAGCGGTCCCTCCGTGCCGTCAAGACGGTAACGCGCGGTCAATCGCGGCACATCGAGTTCCCGGTCGTACATGACCCGTCGTTCCGCTTTCCAATCCGTCAGCCGACGGAGTTCGCGGAACCAGTGGTCGGCCTCGTACTCCGACACGAAGGCGGGCGTGTAGACGATTCGACCCCGTGCGTCGTTCACCAGAACGGTTTCGCAAGCTTCGAAAAGGGAGAGTTGGGCCATTTGGGGCGTTTGCCTTATTTTCGCCTTAATACTGCCAGATCGGGTCCTATCGCGTCCAGACTGTTAGGCTTGCAGCGCCCATGAATCCCACAACGATCCGCATCGGATCGCGCGAAGTCGGCTCTACTCTTCCCTGTTTCGTGCTCGCCGAAGTCGCCTCCGCGCACGAGGGATCGGCCGATCAGGCGCTCAAGATGCTCGACGCGGCGTTCCGCATGGGAGCCGATGGAATCAAGTTCCAGCTCTTCAAGGCCGACCGCCTGGTGGTGAACCGGCATCCTTCAAGGAAGGACTTCGAGCAAATCGAACTCACGGACAAGGAATGGCGGAAAGTGCTCACCCAGGCCAAGGGTTCCGGCCTGGCGCTTTTCGCGGAGTGTTTCGACGCCCCATCCCTCGAACTCGCGGTGGAAGCGGGGGCGGACGCCTACAAGGTCCACACCACCGACATGGAGAACAAGGATTTCATCCGCGCGGTCGCGGACGTGGGCAAGCCGATCTTCTTCGCGACGGGCGGCGTCCACGAAGAGGCTCTCGCGGACGCTCTCGCCATCGTCGGCGCCCGCGAACTTGGCCTGCTCTTCGGTTTTCAGACCTTCCCCACACCGGTCGAGGAGATCCGGTTTCGCGAACTCGAGAGCATGAAGGCGCGGTATCGCGTCCCCATCGGTTTCCTGGATCACACCGACGGCGGCACGCTCTTCGCGCTCATGGCGCCGGCGCTCTCCGTGACTTACGGCGCCGACCTCGTCGAAAAGCACTTCACTCTCGACCGGTCGAAGAAGGGCTTCGACTACCAGTCTTCGCTCAATCCCGAGGACTTCCACCGCATGGTGGAGATGATCCGCACCGCCGAATTGGCGCGGGGCGAGGCCGGCCAGCCCATGTCTGTCGCCGCCGACGGCTATCACCGCAAGATGGGGCGTTTCATCGTGGCGAAAACACTCATCGGCCGCGGCGACGTGATCACGGCCGAGAAACTCGACTTCAAGCGAATCGATCCGAACAAGGATCCCGGTCTGTCTCCTCGGGAGATGAACCGCATCCTCGGCCGCCACGCCAGACACCCGATCGAAGCCGACGCGACCATCCGCGAGGACATGCTCGATTGAGCCGAACCGTGTGCCTGGTGACCGCGCGCATGGCTTCTGCGCGCTGTCCGGGCAAGGCGCTTCTGGAACTGCTTCCCGGCGAACCGCTCCTCGCGGTTCTCATCGCCCGAATGCGGACGTCGAAGACGGTCGACGAGGTCGCCCTGGCAACGTCGGTGAATCCCGAGAATGACGCCATCGCGGACCTCGGCAAGAGCCTCGGCATTCGCGTCTTCCGCGGTGAAGAGGAAGACGTGCTCAAGAGACATATCGGGGCCGCGTGGGCGTTCGACGCGAGCACCGTGGTCCGGGTCACCGGAGACAATCCGCTCACGGACGTGGGCACGATGGACGCTCTCGTGAAGCTCCATCACGAGCGCAACGCGGACTACACGTATGTCCCGGGCGAGGCGCTCCTCATGGGCATCCTGGCCGAGGTGATTTCAAGCGACGCCCTCGAGACCTCGTGGAATGAGGGTGAACCGAAACATCGTTCGGAACTCGTGACCCTCTACATCAAAGAACATCCGGCGGATTTCCGGATCGCGATGCTCGATCTCGACAAAGCGCTCCTCCGGCCCGCGTATCGGCTGACCGTCGACCACCCAGAGGACATCAGGCTCCAGCGGGAGATCTTCAAACTTCTCGACCGGGGACCTCTGGTGGAGACGCGCGACGCGATAGCCCTTCTCGACACCCGCCCGGATCTTGTCGCCATCAATGCTCACCTGACGCACAAGGGCGTCAACCACCGATCCGTCGAACTAGATGCGATGGTGAGGGCCGCGCAAAAACAATAGCCGGTCAGCCGCCCGTGTGGCCGTACCCCCCCTCACCCCGCGCGGTGTCTGGCAGTTCGGCCACTTCGGTCCACTCTGCCTGTTCGACGCGAGAGATCACGAGCTGCGCGATCCGCATGCCCCGTGACACCACGAACGGTGAGTCCCCGTGGTTGACTAGGACCACCGCGAGTTCGCCGCGGTAATCTGAGTCGATCGTCCCGGGCGAGTTCAAGACCGCGACGCCATGCTTGAGGGCCAGGCCCGAACGCGATCGTACTTGCCCCTCGTACCCATAGGGGATGGCGAGCGCGAAGCCGCAGGGCAGGAACTGGCGTTGTCCCGAGTCGATCGCGCAGTCCGTCGCGATCGCGGCATACAGATCCATGCCCGCCGACCCTGTGGTCTGATAAGTGGGCAGGGGAAGACCCTCGCCATGGGGCAGTCGCTTGAAAGCAATTTTCATTTGTGACGAAAGCCTAGCGCGCCTATCCTCTTGATCAGGCGTTCAGGGCGCCTCCCGTCCGCGGAGAGGACTGAGTCCACCTGAGGTTCGTGGCTTGAGCCAGAAACCTGTTCGGACACGATCCTCCTTTTCGCCCGACGCGAGCGGACCTCGGGCGCTGCTGAAGGAGGCTCGTCATGCCTGAACGCCGTCTTCCCGTCCGTCCCGATCTCGATCAGCTCAAACACCAGGCGAAGGACCTGCTGAAGGCGATCCGGCGTGGCGATCCAGACGCGCTCGAAGAATTTCGCAGCCATCATCCAAACCCGCCTTCGCCCGAGGGCGCGAAGCTGGCGGATGCCCAACTCGCTCTGGCGCGCGCGTACGAGGCTCCGAGCTGGACGCGCCTGATTCAGTGCTGCAATCTCGTCGACGCCATCTGGCGCAACGACATCGATGCGGTAAAGAAGCTGGTCCGTAAGAACCCGAAACTGCTCACCGAGGATGCCTTGATCCGGAAGAGCCACTGGGGACCGCCCATGAGCTACGCGGCGAATCTCGGCCGGGACCGGATCATCGAAATGCTGCACGGCCTCGGGGCCCGCGACCTCGAGCGGGCCCTCGATCGCGCCGCGCTTCAAGGCCGGGTCGGCACGGCGGCGATGATTCACAAGTGGATGGGTTCGCCGCCGCCACCCGAGGGCGCCCTGGGCGGGCCGGCCTACACCCTCTCGGTCGCCGGCACCGAATTGATGCTGAAGCTCGGGAGCAAAGTGAGGGACGCAGAAGGCCGGCGGCTGGCCCCGGTCGACGTGGTGCTCGAGACCGACAGTCGAAAGCCGGAAGCAAAGCACGCGATTCTCGAGATGTACGTGAAGCACGGTCTCGAACTTCCCGACACCCCCACCATGGCGTTGCACCGCGGACGCGTCGACCTGCTCGAAGCCCATCTGAAGCGCGACCCTCGTCTCCTGAATCGAACCTTCACTCACGAAGAGATCTACCCGCCCGAACTCGGCTGCCACGACGAAGTCCTGGCCACTCAGGGCACTCCGCTCAAGGGCACGACACTCCTCAACCTCTGCGTCGACTACGACGAAATCGAAATCGCGCGCTGGCTGATCGAGCGGGGCGCCGACGTGAACGGACGGGCCGCGGTGGATCAGGACGGCTTCGGCGGTCACACACCCCTTTTCTCGACCGCGGTTTCCCAGCCGAACTTCTGGATGAACTACAGCGGGGGCGCCCAGCAGGCCCCGTTCACGCAACTGCTGCTCGATCAGGGCGCGGACCCTAACATCCGCGCTTCGCTGCGCAAGCAGCTCCATCCAGGCTACGGACCAGACACGCTGCACGAGTACCGCGATGTGACCGCCCTCTCCTGGGGCCGCCGTTACCATCGCAAGATCTTCGTGAGCGAACCGGCCATGGCGCTGATCGCGGCGCGCGGCGGGATCGAGTAGCCGCGAAGCGGCCGGTCGTGGCAAGCTGATTGGAACGTCCCGGAGGAGGCTCTCCATGATCAAGAGGAAACAGGCGCTGGCGGGAAGTGCTATGTCACTGGCCGTCGCGTCGATGGCCTTCGCGCAGCAGTGGTCGCCTTCGCCACCCACGAACCTGAAGGTCCTGTCCTCGACGACAACAGTCCGCGAACTCCTTCCGGTGATGAAGGGGTTCACTCAGGGCCTCGGCGTGCGATGCCAGCACTGCCACGTCTACAAGGGTGAGAATCCGGACGATCTCTCCACGTTCGATTTCACGAGCGATGAGAACGCCGCGAAAGTCACCGCGCGTTCGATGATGCGGATGGTGAAAGTCATCAACGACGACCTGCTGAAGGGTGTGGGCGACATCGCGGCCGTGGGAGACTCGAAAGTTACCTGCTTCACGTGTCATCGTGGCGACCGGCGGCCGCTCAACAAACGGCCCGTCGCCTGAAAGCCGGTTCTCACTTTCGAGGCATACAAGACCCGCGACGTAAACTGAACTCATGCCTCTACCTCCCATCTACGATCCGAAAGCCGTCGAACCGCTCTGGCAGGAACTCGCCGCGGTAGGCGTCGAGCCTCTCACGACACCCGCACAGGTTGACGAAGTCGTCGCGAAATCCGGCACAACCCTCGTGATCGTGAACTCGGTCTGCGGCTGCGCCGCCGGCCAGGCGCGTCCTGGCGTCATGCTCGCCCTTCAGAACGCGATCATTCCGGATCGATCGGTGACGGTCTTTGCCGGGGTCGATCGTGACGCGGTGGAGCAGGCGCGGAGCCACATGAGCGCCTATCCCCCATCGTCCCCGAGCATCGGCCTCTTCAAGGACGGCAAGCAGGTCTTCATGCTCCAGCGCACCGACCTTCAACGCATGAACGAGCCTCAGGTCGCCGAGGCTCTCAGCAAGGCCTTCGATGCGCACTGCGCCAGAAAGGGACCGTCAGTCGCTCCGGAGATCTACAAGCAGATCCGGCCTTACGAGGGCTGCGGCTCGAAGATTCCGATGATGTCTGGCCGGGCCTGAGGCCGGATCAGTCGACCCGCATGACGGTGAGCGGGTCCACCGTCGCGGCTCTGCGCGCCGGGAGATAACAGGCGACAAGCGCCACGCCCATCAAAATGGCGGGTACGACCGCAAACG
>CAZBTT010000079.1:0-13260 GCA_964494295.1 uncultured Acidobacteriota bacterium | reverse complement strand
GGGGGGTTTGGGCCGGGGGCCATCTGGTCCTGCCGGAAAGCGCCGTAGCGTACGCGTCGCGGGGCGGGCGGCGTGGTCCCGACGACGCCGAGGCGGCCGGTCTCGCGTTCGGGGTCTCCGCCGGCGGTGATCGAATGCATTCCGACCTGGGCGCGCAGCTCGTAGGTTCCGAAAAGACGATCGGTTGCGTTGCGATAACCCGCGGGATCGGCAAAATCCGACGAATCGAACGCGGCCCGACGGTCGCCATACGCGGGTCGGAAGGAACCCGAGTCGAGGGGATCTCTCGAGAGCTGATCATCCCGTTTGAAGCCGACCCGCGCGGAATGCGACCAATCGCCGGTGCGAAACTGCGACGCGATGGTGGCGATCATGAGATCCCGTTCGTAGCGCCCCTCACGATCCGGCCGGCCAAAGACAGTCGGGCCGGGTGTGCCGCCCTCCGAGGTATTGAGTCGGAAGGAGCCCAGCACCGAGCTTCCTGTGGCGCTTCGGTGCTCGACCCGGGCGGCGACGAGATTCGAAGCGAAGTCTGCGTTCGGCCCGTCGTTGTCGGTTTCAGATCGGGCCAGCGAAACCGAGCCCGATACGGTTCTGCGTTTCTCGCTGGCGCCCGCCGAAAAGGACTTCGTACCCAGATCGCCCCCCCCAATTTCGCCGCGGAGTCGTCGCCCCTCGACCGGGGTCAAGGTCTCGAGGGCCACGACACCGGCCAAAGCATCGGAGCCGTAGAGTGTGCCGAAGGAACCACGGACCACCTCCACGCGCTCGACATCGGGAGTGAGCAGGGTGCCGAAGTTGAAGAATCCGCCCGGCTCGTTGATGGGCACGCCGTCAATGAGAACGCGGGTGAATCGCGACTCGCCGCCGCGCATGAAGAGCGACGACTGCGCGCCGACGCCGCCGGTGGTGGCGACTGCCGTTCCCGGTAGTTCCGCCAGCATGTCGGTGAGGCGGAGGGTCTGGCGCTTCGCGAGGTCTTCGGAGTCAAGGACGCTCGCGGAGACTCCGATGGACGAAACCGCGGTCCGCGATCTCGTGGCGGACACCACGACTTCCTCGCGGATGCGCGCCGGGCGGAGCGAAATCAGGACGGCCAGCCCCTGTCCGTCGACCAGGATCGGCGAAGCGTCCACGTCGAATCCGCGAACGCTGGCGACGTACGAGCCTTCGGGAAGGTCGACGTTGAATTCGCCGAGCGCGCCCGTGACCACTTCGCGAGTGTGGGCCGAACTCTCGAGCCGGACCACGGCCTGCGAGACGGCAAGGCCATCGAGGGTGCGAACGGAGCCGCGAATCTCGGCGGCTGACAGGGCCGAAGCGGTGAGAGCGGTGACGAACAGGGTACGGACAACCGACCGGGAGAACCGGGGGAGCGACATGACGTTGGAATCCTTCCTCGAGGATGAGGCCAGGGAGGCCTCGTTTTTGATGTCTGACGGCTTCACTCGAGGCAGGTTTCCTGGCTCCCGGGTCAATGTCCTTCCTCTGGACCTTCCCCGGGTCAAAAACCCGAGTGGTTTGAACGATCGAGGAACGACTCTCCGGCTACAGTGGCGGGACCGCGCAGGTATTCGACCTGCTTCCCTTTTACCCTCCTTTTATGGAGGCACCCTGAGCGACGGGGTCAGGATAACGCACGCGACCGACATCTTTCAGAGGCGAAAGAGAAACGCGCCCGAAGTCTCGGGCGCGCGTTCCTGCGAGTCGGTGTTTCCGGGGTCCCTATTTCGGATCGGGTCCGGTCTTGAGGGGGTTGTTCTCCTGAACCCACAGGCCGAGACCGCCAACAATCGCCTGCGCGGGGACGCCCATCTTCTGCAGTGTCTGCGCCGCACGGGCGCTAGTGTGTTCGTCCCGTCAGGAACAGTAGGCCGCGATGGGCTTACCCATCTTCTTGAGCTTCTCCGCGACCGGACCGTTCAAGGTCTCCTCGGGCATCGAAAGGGCGCCCGGGATGTGGCCGCCCAGATAGGCGTCCTGGCTCCTCACGTCGATCACCACCACTTCGTTCGCGGAGTAGAGCTTCTTGAACTCCGCCATGCTGATGCGATCGCTCGCAGGCCTCGGCGTGGCCGCGGTTTTCGAATCGGCACTGCCGCTCCGGGAAGCGCTGGCATCGGCGCAGCCGAGGGCGGCGACACTGATGGTCAACAGGGCGGTCAGGCCCGACGATGCTCTTAGCCGTTTCATGCGCGCTTGGATCTCCTCATTGAGAGCCACGATTGTACGGCCTCGCTCTGGCCTGGGCCGAAACGGTGCGCGCTCCTACCCTTCCGGGACCGTGGCGACCGTTCCGTTGGTGTTCGTGCCGTTCCCGCGGATGACGTTGGTTCCCGAGGACCCGAACGTACTTCCGGCCGCGGCGCTCAGGCCGGTTCCATTCCCGAAGACCCTGGACCGGCTGATTCGGACCGTGCCGCCCGAAAGGGAACTCAGACCCGTCCCGTTGAGCGAGAACTCCGATCGCTGAATCTCCACGGAACCCGGACCGGCCACCAGACCACTGCCACTGTTTCCCACGAACGCCGACTCACGCACCGTGAAGGCTCCGGACAGGACTTCGATGCCCTTCACATTCCTTTCGAATCGCGTCTCGGAAATGGAGACCCGGTTCAACGCGGCTCCGCCGTTGTCGCTGATACCCGCATTGGTGGCGCGGAAGGCGGAGTTTGAAACCAGGACCTGAGCGGCTGCGGCATTGTTGAGCCTCAACCCGGTGTTCCATCCGTCGATGGTGGTCTCCTCGATCGACAGACTGTCCGCGGAGGTCAGGGTCACCGCGGCGAGGGTTCCGACACCTTTGAGGGTGAGGCCGCGGAGAACCACGCGGCCCGCGGGAGCGTTGACGGTGATGGGCTGGCGTATGAAGGCGACAGTGCCGGAGGGCGAGGAGATCTTGAGGCCCTTGGTGATGGTAAGCGGGGCGGTCTCGTACTCCCCGGGGGTCAGGACGATCACCTCGCCGTCGACCGCGACCTTGTCCAGGGCGACCGCGATGTTGCGGCAGGGGGTGGTTTGTACGGAGCAGTCGGCGGCGTCGCTGCCACCCGCGGCCACGAAAACCCGGGCGGGCGGCGTCGAGTCGTCATTGCTGATGGTGCCGATCCCGATGTTGTCGAGCAGGGTCGCGTTGGTTGGGCTCGACAGAGTCACCTGGAAGGTCTCCACCGACTCGGTCGAGGTGTCGCCGACGACGGGCACGGCGAAGGTCTGCGCGGTGACGCCGGTCGTGAAGGTGAGGGTGGTGGGACCGGTGGCGGTGTAGTCGCCCGGAGCGACCGCGCTCAGGTTGGAAGTGATCGCGGATACGGTTACCGTCTGAGCGCTCACCGCGGAGAGGGTGACGGTGAACGTCGCGTTGGCGACCCCGGAGTTGCCCTCGGCGACCGTGACGTCGGAGATCGACAGCGTGGGCAACGGGCAGGCTGAGGTGATGAAGGTCTGATCGGAGCCTTCAGTGGTTCCGGCGACATTCGTGGCGGAGAGACGGAAGTGATACGTGGTGGCGCAAGTCAGTCCGCTCACCACAGCACTCGTGCTCACCTCAATGGATCCGGAGCCCGGTTGTGGATCGGCGATGGCCTGGCTGCCGTAGGAGGTAGTCGTGCCGTAGTCGAAAACCGAGGTGGTGGTGTCGCCATTGGGATTCACGGCGCCGTTGAGGGTCGCGCCGGTCGGGCCCAGGGCGGTAGCGGTCCCGGTCGTCACGGTTGGCGGCGAAACCGAATTGATGAAGACGAGCGCGGAATCATCAGAGAGAACCGGCGCATTGAAGCTCCACTGCACATTCCGATCGCCGGTCTGTCCGCCCGCGTCGCGGATGCCCACCGTCGCCTGACCCCCGCCCGAGGCGGGATTGCTCTGCCCCAGGGCGACCGTCTTGTACTGGAAGGCGACCTTGTTCGAGCCCTCGGTCAGAATGACCTGGAACGTGACCGGGTTCGCCGAGCCCTGGGGGTACGCCTGGTTCCACTGGACGACGAATCGACGCGCGCCCACCACGCCGAGGGTCTGGTAAACGACCGCGCCGGCGCCTGCCGCATCGAAGGTCAGATCGGTCCAGAAGGGGAGCAAGGCCGGGTGGTCTCCAGGCGGTGCGGTGGAACTGAGGTCGGTGTTCGCGAAATCATTCAGGGTGACGCACTGGCTCAGGTCGGTGATGAAGTACAGGGCTCCATTCGAACTCGCGCAGGCCATGGTCCGGGCTTGGCCATAGAACGTGACCGGGAAGGGGAGGGTGAGCGCCGCGACACCATCGTCCGCTCCGGCCAGAACGCTCGCGCCGCCCCCTGGGCCGGCGATGTCGACGAAGCTGAAAACCGCCGCGTCGCTTCCTATGTAACCGGCCTGGTCCGGCCCCCGCGTGCCGGCGAAGCTCCAACACGGGGTCAGCGCGAGGAGGACCAGCGCGCACGCGGTCCTAAGTGTCTGCATCATCGCGGCGCTCACCATGATGTCTGCTTCAGGTGGAAGACCTGCCCGCCGAAGGTGATCTTGGCGCGGCGGATCTTCGGAGTGAGCGAGCCGAAAGGACTCATCTCGAAGGGCAGTGTGAAGATGTTGCTCACCGGACCGCTCAGAGTCCCGAGGAACACAAACGACGGCTGGTCGGTTCCGACGCTCGGCACGCATCCCACCCCGGTGGGCGAACCGAGCACGCTGCTGGATCCGCCGAGGGTGCCGAATACCATGCCGTAGGCGTTGAGGCTGAAGCCGCAGGCGCCACCGCTCTGGGTGACCACGAACGACTCGTCGCCGAACTGGATCGTGCCGCGCCGAAGCGTGGTGGAGGGATTGGCGGAGGCGGTGAAGTTGACGGTGCCCGACGTCGTTCCCGACGTGGTCACCGTGATCCAGCTCGCGTAGCTCACCGCCGCGGAAGAAGCGCAGCCCCCGACCGGCGTCGAGAAGGCGAACGAACTGCTCGCACCCGCAGCCGCCACCGTGACCCCCGACTGATCGAGCGTGTAGTCGCAGGGCGCGCCGTCCTGGGTGATGGTGTAGGTCAGGCCGCCGATGAGCAGCGAACCGGTGCGCGGGGCCGGCGAGGAATTGGCCTGGGCAACGAACTGAATGTTGGTCGTGCCCGTGCCCGATGCCGTGAGGCTGGTGAGCCACGCCGGGTCATTGCTCGCCGCAGTCCAGGGGCAGATCGCGGGCGTCACCAGGCCCACCGTGCCCGAGCCGCCCGTGGCCGGCACCGCGCCGGTGAGCGACTGGAGCGAGAAGGGACAGACCGTGCCGCCCTGGTCGATCGTGAGGGTCTGCCCCGCGATGGCGAGGTCGCCGGCTCGCGCGATGAGCGACGCCGCGTTTGAAGTCAAGGTGACGAAGATCGTTCCGCTCCCCGTCCCCGACAGGGGCGACACCGACGCCCAGGGCACGGTGCTCGCGGCCGTCCATGTGCAGTTCGGGCCGTTGGTCTGGACTGCGATGCTGCCTGTGCCCGCCGCGGGTCCAAACGGGTTGCCGAGGCTGGAGGTGTCGAGAGTCACGCTGCAGGGCAGGGCCTGTTGAGTCAGCTGGAACGGTTGGCCGCCGACGCTCAGAATGCCTATGCGCGCGAACGTGGTCGAGTTCGGATCCACGGAGTAGAGAAGTGTTCCCGGGCCCACTCCCGATGCGCCCGACGTCACATGGAGCCAGCTTGGGCCGAGGACGGTGTCGTAAGGGCAGCCGGCAAGGGTGGTGACTTCGACCGATCCATTGCCGCCTTCGGGCGGGGATGATCCTTCGTTCGGCCCGAGGGTGACCGCGCAGCCGAGGCCGCTCTGGTTCACGGTGAGGGTCAGGCCGGCGATCGTCGCATTGAGTGTCTGCGACCCTGGGATCGTGCTCGGCGGAATGGTCACTGTGACCTCGCCGTTTCCCGTGCCCGAGGCCGGGGTGGCCGAGAGCCCCGTGGCCGTCCATCCGCACGACGAGTCGGAGGCGGTGATGGAGATGGATCCTGTCCCTCCGGCGGAGGTGGCGCTCAGGCTGGTCGGACTGATCGCGAAGGAGCAGGCTGAGCCGAACTGGGTGAGGGCATAGACCTCGCCGTTCACCGTGATCGAGCCGTTTCGCGCCGAGGCGCCCGCGTTGGCGGAAACGCTGTAGCCCACACCGCCTCCACC
Source organism: uncultured Acidobacteriota bacterium (assembly GCA_964494295.1). Classification (GTDB taxonomy): domain Bacteria; phylum Acidobacteriota; class Vicinamibacteria; order Fen-336; family JAGNNV01; genus JAGNNV01. Next base: position 7,141 of record CAZBTT010000079.1, on the reverse strand, counting down.
CGCGCCGGCGGCGCCCGACGTGATGGTGATCCAGGGATCCGTGGTTACAGCGGTCCACGCGCAACCCGCGAACGTGGAAACCGTGAAGCTGCCCGCTCCGCCCGCCGCCGCGACACTGCCCTGCCCGGGATTCAGCGAGTAGGTGCAGGGGGGAGGCGCCGCCACGGTCAGGGTGATCGGGACTGAATCGAGCCGATTCGCGGATTCATTCGACCGCGCGCCGAGGTAGCCGGCGTAGCTGCCGACCGCGACGCTCGACAGGTCGAGGTTGATGTTGACGTTGGCGGATGCCGACCCCGAGTTCGCCGAGAGGGTGGCGCCGGGAATCCCCGAAAGGGCCAGACCAAACGGCAGGGTCGCGCTCGTGGTGTTGACCGAGACGACCACGGGAGGCGGATTGGGCGATCCTTGCACATGGTAGATCTGAATCGGCCTCGGGGAGAGGCTGAGCCCCGGCACCTCGCCGAGCGCGTTGTCGACGGGAACGCGGAAGTACCGGCTCAGGGTGTTGGATGCGGCGTCGGTCAGCGTCACGAGCATGGCGAAGTGACCCGCGCTTTGAGGCGTGCCGGAGAGGAGGCCGGCCGGCGAAAGGGTAAGCCCGTTCGGCATGTCGAACGTGGGCGATGCCTGGATCACGTACGGCGGCGTCCCCCCGGAGGGTATGAATGAAACGGCGTACGGCACGCCGACCATACCCGGAGGCAGCGAATCCGGACTCATATTCATCGGCGACACCTTCATCGTCACGGGTACCGTGAGAGTCTGGGTCGCGGAATCCACCACGACGAGCGAGAAGGAGTAAGAGCCTGCGGTGCTCGGGATCCCCGCGAGATGGTCGGAGACACCCTGGCCGCCCTGAAGCAGTGAGATGCCGGGGGGCAGATTCGACCCGGAGGCCAGGCTCCATGTGTAGGGCGGCTCTCCTCCTCGAACCAGGTTGAATCCATTACCTGGATCCAGCGAGAAGGCATACGGCGCTCCGCGGGAGGCGTCAAGAGCCGCCGTTCCGGTGCCGGCGGTGAGCGGGAAGGACGCGCCCGCAGCCAGGACGGTGAGGACCTGGTTGCTGCCGTTGATCGTCCGACCCGCCGAGTCAGAAACGATCGGGCTCACGGTGAAGACGCCGGTCACGGTGGGCGTTCCCGACAGCACGCCGGCGCTGCTGAGCGTGATGCCGGTGGGGAGAGGCGCAAAAGGCGACTCAACAACGGTGTACGGCGGGGTTCCGCCCGCGATCCTCAGCGTGTGGGAATACGGGACGCCGAGAATGGCCTTCGGCAGGTCCCCGGCGAAGCTGAACTCCACGGGAACGACAAGCTGGACCGGCGCGGTCCGGTGGGTAAAGGCGTGATCGAGCGTGATGGAGCCGTTCGATGTGTCTGTTGCCCGAAGAGTGTAGTTGTAGGTGCCGGTGGCGGTCGCCTGTCCGGCGAGCATTGTGCTTCCCGCGGTCGAGCCGGGGAGAAGGACGGCGCCCGGCGGCAACGACCCGCCGACCAGCGACCATGAGTACGTCGACGGCCCGCTCACGTTGAGGTTGTTGAACCTTCGGCCGAGCCCGAGCCACCAGTCGTTGGGGTTGGTCATGTTCACGAACGAGCCGGCAGAGTTACCGACGTTGAGGGTGTAGTTGCGCGAGAACACGTTGGCGCCTGAATCCTGCACGATCAGATTGAAACTGTAGGGGCCGGTGCTGGTGGTGGTGCCGGAGATGAGGCCGCCCGGGGTGAGGGTGTAGCCCGGAGGCAGCATCTCGCCGGTCAGGCTTCTCGGGGTCATGGTGAACGTATAAGGAGGCGTGCCCCCAGCGGCGAGGAACTGCTGGGAGTATGCGACACCAGCCACGGGTGTCTTCGGCGTGCCGGAGTGTATGAAGACCGACGTGACCCTGAGGGTGAAGGTTCTTCGAACCTGCGTCCCGAGGGAGTCGGTCAGGATCATGTCGAAGGAATACTCTCCGGCGACGGTGGGCGCTCCCGCGAGGGCGGTTGAACCCGGGCTTGTGTTCGGCGGACCTGTGAAGAGAGCGATTCCCGGCGGCAGCGATGATCCCGGGGCGAGCGTCCACACAAAGGGTCCGAGGCCTCCCGAGGGGAAGAGGTTCACGTTCATCACCTGACCGACCCCAACATCCCCCAACACGGGGTTCATCGCGTAGTTCAGCTGGCTAACATTGGGAGTCCGCTGCAGGAGCGCAAAGCGCCGGCTCACGGGAATGGCGCCATCGGTGACGGAGATCGTGATGGCCGCGAGGCCGCCCGTGTTGGTGGGCGTTCCACTGAGCGTCCCGCCTGCCGACAGGCTCAATCCGTTGGGCAGGTTTGTGCCCGACCACACGAGCGACCCTCCGCCGGTGGCGGTAAACGTGTAGGTGAATGGCGTCCCGGCAACGGCCACCGCGGGAAGGAACTGGGGATCGGTGATGGCGAGGGCGGAAATACGGAAGGACCCGAGGGTGAAGCTCACCGTGACTCCCGACGCGTCGGTCGCGTTCAGCATGACGTTGTAGATCCCCGCCACGGTTGGCGTTCCGTCGATCAGACCCGCGGTCGACAGGTTCAAGCCGGGCGGCAGGGCGGACGTCGGCTGCACCGACCAGCTCACCGGCCCGTTGCCTTCAGCGCTCACGAACGGGAAGGAATACGGGACGCCCACCGATCCGTCGGGCGGATTTGTGTTCATCACGCTGAACGTCGCGACCGACATAGTGAACGTGCGGGCCCCCACGTTTCCGGAGGAGTCCGTCGCCTTTATCGTGAAGGTGAACGTGCCGGCCGCCAGCGGAGTGCCCGTCACCTGATGGCCGGTGTTGCCGCTGAACAGCGAGTCGCCCGAGACGAGGGCGAACCCGGGCGGCAGAGGTGTTTCGGCGGTGACGGTGTAGGGTCCGCCATTCCCTCCCGACAGCGAGAGACCGATCGTCCGGGAGAATCCGAATTGGGACGCGCCCAGATTGGCTCCCGCCCCGAACGTGATCGGCGTGCCGGAAGGCGGGACGATGGTGAAATTGATGGTTTGCGTCATCACGTCGCCAAGGCTGTCGGTCACGGTCACCGGGGAGCTAACGTTTCCGGTCACCAGCGGCGTTCCGCTGACCACCCCGGTGTTCGTGTCGAGCGTGAGCCCGGTGGGCATCGCGCTGCTCGCGAACGTGTAGGGGGGCGTTCCGCCGATCACCAGCAGAGCCTGAGTGTAGGGTGCGTTGTAGACCAGCGTATTGGTGACCAGGGGCAGGCTCGTATAGCTGAACTGGAAGGGCGTGATGCGCCAGGTGTAGGCCTTGGTGGCCACTGCCCCCACGTTGTCGGTGACCGCGATCGTGAAGTTGTAGACGCCGACCTGTCTCGCTCGTCCCGCCAGGTACATCAGGCCCGGCGTCAGCGTCGAGGAGAGAACTTCTCCCGGGCCCTGAAGGCTGACGCCCGTCGGCAGCGTGCCTGATTGCACGGACCAGACCAGCGGGAGCACGCCTCCCTGGGGCGCCAGGGCGAACGACTGCAGATTTCCGACCGTGCTGTCCGAAGGATTGCCGCCGAGTATGGCCAGCGGTTGCGTCGCGCTGGCACTCACCCAGATGGAGAGGGCTTTAGAAACAACCCCGTTGGACCCGCTTACCTGAGCCGTGAAGGATGAGGTCACCGTTCCATTTGGCGTCCCGCTGATGGTCCCGCTGCCGGAGTTAAGCGAGAGGCCGCCTGGTAGCGACGTGCCTCCGACCACCGACCAGGTGCAACCGGTGCCGCAGCCCGGCGCGGTCAGCGTCTGCGTGTATGCCGTGCCGATCTTGGCGGGGGGAAGGACGGGACCGGAGGTGATGCTATAGGGGTTCACCACGATGGTCTGTTGCGGCTGGGCCGTCACATTCAGGGTGAGATCGGTCAGCACCACCGTGGGATTGAATGTTCCCGTCGCCGTCGGCGTTCCCGAGATCACTCCCGCCGAACTGAGGCTCAAACCGGCCGGCATACTGGTGGACGACCAGGAGTAGTTGCCGCTGCCGCCGCTCCCGACCAGCGTGAATGAGTAAGGCGTCCCCACCAGGGCCTTCGGGAGGTTGGTCTGGCTCGCGACGCGCAACGAATGGGCGTTCAGGGTCACGGTGCGATCGAAGGTCGTGTTCGTGGAGTCGGTCACGCGAATCGAACCGCTGTAGCTTCCCGGTGCAGTCACCACACCGAGATAGCCCCCGGTTACGCCCCCCGGGAAGGATGTCGGAAGTGGCGGGCCATTCTGGACCCGCATGCCGGGGATCTGGGTCACGGAGGGTGTCAAGGAGTAAGTGTAAGGAGGGGACCCGCCGGTAGCGGCGAGTTGGAAACTCAGGGCGCCTATGAATTGGTTCCCCAGATTGTTCAGGGACAAGTCGATGGGAGGGAACACACCGCTTGGGTAGATGGATATGTTGAGCGTGCGCGTGTAGAAGTTGGACACCGAATCCGTCGCCGTCACGGCGAACGAGAATTTGCCGGGGGCGGTGGGGGTTCCGCTCAGGACACCGTTCGTGGCCAGGGTCAGGCCGGGAGGGAGGAAGTTGGACTGGTTCTCGGACCCGAGGGGCACCAGGGTCCAGGTGAGCGAGCCGGTTCCACCGGTGGCTGTCAAAGTCGTACTGTACGCGACGCTGACTTGCCCGAAGGGAAGAGACGCCGTCGATGTGGGGATGTGAATCGGAGTCACGACAACCGAGAACTGCCGATTGCCGAAGTTCGCGGCATTGGTCGCGTCTGCGGCCCGGAGCACGAATGTGTAGGCGCCGGGAGTGTTCGGGGTTCCGCTGAGGGTTCCGTTCGACGAATTGAGGGTGAGTCCGGGCGGCAGCGGCCCGGTCTCGACCGTCCATGTGTAGGACGGGACGCAGCACGCCGAGAGCGTGTTCGAGTACGAAGAACCCTGCGTGATCGTGCCCAGATAGCCGTTGTTGTTGATCTGAATGGTGGACGACCCGCCGCCGATGGAAAAGAACGATTGCGTGCGCAATGTGTTGCCGGCGCTGTCGGCTACCTGGAACAAAGCGCTGAAGCCGCCGTTTTCCGATGGTGTGCCGGTCAGCGGGAAGATCCCGGTCGTCTGCTCCGTGGCGCTGAAAGTGAGCCCGAGCGGGAGACGCCCGCTCGTCTGGCTCACACTGAACGGCCCCGAACCCCCGAGGATCCGGAGACGGCTGGAGTAGGGAACAAAGATAGTCCCGTTCCCGAGATTGGGCCTGCGCAACAGTCTGGAGACGCGCAACGGGAAGCTCTGGGTCGCGGTGACGCCCTCGGCGTCGGTCACGGTAAAGGTCGGGTTATAGAGCCCCACGGCCGTTGGAGTCCCCCAGAGTTCCATTTGCTCCGGCGAAGAATGCGCAATCGTCGACACGCCGGATCGGAAGTCGGTACCGGGGGGAAGCCCGGTCGCGGCCCACGTATAAGGCGCGGCCCCCCCCGAGGCCACGGAGACAAAGACGTTTACCGGCACCCCTATGGTGAGATCGTCCAGCGTGTGGAAGGCCACCGAAGGCAAAGTCTTCGGCGCACCGATGACATCGAGAGACATGTTCCGGTTGTACGAAACGAGGTTGGTGTCGGTGGCGGTCACGCTGACCCGATATGGGCCGGGCCCGGCGTTGGGGGTTCCCGAGATCACGCCGTTTGAGGCCATGACGAGGCCGTTGGGAAGGCCGTTTGCCGTGAAGGTGTGCCCGCCCGCGCCGCCGGTCGCAGCAACGGTCGTCGAGTACGGGACGTTCTGGGTTGCGTTCGGAAGGATCGCCGGGGTGGTGATGCGGACCTGGAAGACTGCGAGAGAGATGCTCCGGTACACGGTATCGACGCTGTCCGTGGCCGAGAAGTTGATGTTGTAGAAACCGTCGGCCGTGGGCGTGCCCGACAGCACTCCGGCCGAACTGAGGGTCATCCCCGGGGGCAGCCCGTTGCTCACCGCCCAGGTCACCGGGCCCGAGTGGTTCACCGTGGTCAGGGTGTAGTTGTAGGCCAGGTTCACAAACGCATCGGGAGCCTGGTAGGGATCCTTGATCGCAAGAGCTGCGATTCGGAGGGTGGCGGCGCTGTCGACGTCTTCCCCACCGCTCGTGACCCTTAATGTGAAGTTGTATGTGCCCGGCGTTGTCGCGACACCAATGAGGCCCGCGCTCGACTGAGGCGAGAACCACGAGTCCTTGTCGGTGCGAATTGAAACCCCGGGTGGAAGAGATCCTCCGGCGATCGACCAGGTGTAGCTTCCGTCGCCTCCGCTGGCGGCCAAAGGGACCTGAACTTCGCCGATGCTGTACGTCCCGAAATCCGGCCCCTGGGACTGCCCGAGCGGAGGGAACACTCCGGTCGGGTAGATGGAGACGAAGAGCGTACGGGTGAGAAGCTGGGCCGCGGTGTCGGTGGCCGTGACGGCAAAGCGGAACTGACCGCTCGCGGTCGGTGTGCCGCTCAGGACCCCGTTTGCGGCCAGGGACAGGCCCGGGGGCAGCAGATTCGATCCGTCGTAGACATTGGCGGGCGCCAGGGACCACGTGAGCGACCCGGTTGCGCCGGTGGCGCTGAGAGCGGTTGAATAGGACACGCCGACGTTTCCAAACGGCAGCGTCGTGTCGCCGGAAAACGAGAGCGCGCTCACAACCACCGTGAACTGGCGGATGCCGACGTTCGCGGCATTGGCGCCATCCTCGGCCTGCAGCACGAAGGTGTATGTGCCCAGGGTGGTTGGAGTCCCGCTGAGAACTCCGCCCGAGGAGATGCTCAGTCCGGGGGGCAGGGAGCCGCTCACCAACGACCACGAGTAGGAGGGCGCACAGCAGGCAAAGATCTGTCGCGAGTAGAACGAGTCCCGGGTAATGGCGCCCAACTGACCGTTGTCGTTGACCTGAACGGACGACGCACTGGCGACGTTGAGAAAGGAAGTGACGCGGAGTGTCTCGGCGCCGGAGTCGGCGAAGTCGAAGAGGAGGTTGAAGGCGCCGAAGCCGCTCTCGGTGGGTGTACCGGTCACCGCGAAGACCCCGGGAGTGACCTCAGTGGTGTTCAGGCTGAGGCCGAGGGGAAAGCGTCCGCTGGTCTGAGTGACCGTGTAGGGCGCGGTGCCGCCGAAAACACGGAGACGGCTTGAGTAGGGGGCGGAGACCGTGCCGTTCTCAAGGCTCGGCCGC